>NZ_JAAHGU010000055.1:0-41659 GCF_010692685.1 Okeania sp. SIO2F5
TAGGGCGTTGATGGAACAGTTACGGAGTCGGAATTTTATTTTGTGTTTTGTTGGGGCTGAATATTATGCTTTTGTGCATCGGACTTTTTTGGAATATTTTTGTGCTAGGGAGTTTGTTTGGCAGTTTAAGGAAACACAAACTCTTTCAAAATATGAGCTGAAGGAAGATGTTTTTGGTAAGCATTGGCGTGATGAAAAATGGCATGAAGTCTTGCGGTTAATTGCTGGAATGATAGATGCTAAATTTGTGGGAGAAATTATTAGTTATTTGATGGAGCAAGATGGGGAAGAGGAAAAGTTTGTGAATTTATTTTTGGCGAATAATTTATTATCTGAAGTGAGGAGTCGTCTGGCTATTACTGATGTAGAGTCTCAGTTATTAAATAAGTTAAAAGATTTGACTGAGTATGACCTTGATTATTTTTATGAATCTTATAGCAAGGAGGAAAACCTGGTTTGTGAAATTCGTACTCAAGCTGTAGAAGTGGTAGCTGCAACCTGGAGGGATGACCATTCAACTTATACTTGGCTCAAACAAAGGGTTAAATTTGATGATAATTCAGATGTGCGAGAAGAAGCGATACAACAACTAGCTACTGGTTGGAAAGATGACTCAGAAACTTTACCCATTCTCAAACAATTAGTAGAGTCTGATGATGATAATTCAGATGTGCGACGAGAAGCGGTGCGACAATTAGCTATTGGTTGGAAAGATGAGCCAGAAATTTTACCCATGCTCAAGCAATTAGTACAGTCTGATGATGATCGGTGGGTGCGACGAGAAGCGGTGCGACAATTAACTACTGGTTGGAAAGATGAGCCAGAAATTTTACCTATGCTCAAGCAATTAGTACAGTCTGATGATGATCGGTGGGTGCGAGAACAAGCAATTCGACAAATAGCTATTGGTTGGAAAGATGAGCCAGAAATTTTACCTATGCTCAAACAATTGGTACAGTCTGATGATGATAATTCAGATGTGCGACGAGAAGCGGTGCGACAATTAGCTATTGGTTGGAAAGATGAGCCAGAAATTTTACCTATGCTCAAGCAATTAGTACAGTCTGATGATTGGTGGGTGCGAGAACAAGCAATTCGACAAATAGCTATTGGTTGGAAAGATGAGCCAGAAATTTTACCTATGCTCAAACAATTGGTACAGTCTGATGATGATAATTCAGATGTGCGACAAGCAGCGGTTAAACAATTAGCTACTGGTTGGAAAGATGAGCCAGAAATTTTACCCATACTCAAACAATTAGTACAGTCTGATTATAATTGGCAGGTGCGACGAGAAGTGGTGCGACAATTAGCTACTGGTTGGAAAGATGAGCCAGAAATTTTACCCATGCTCAAACAATTAGTACAGTCTGATTATAATTGGCAGGTGCGACGAGAAGTGGTGCGACAATTAGCTACTGGTTGGAAAGATGAGCCAGAAATTTTACCCATGCTCAAACAATTAGCGCATTCTGATGATAATTCAAATGTACGAGAAGAAGCGGTTAAACAATTAGCTACTGGTTGGAAAGATGAGCCAGAAATTTTACCCATGCTCAAACAATTAGTACAGTCTGATGATCATTGGCAGGTGCGATTTGAAGTAGTACGACAAATAGTTAGAGGTTGGAAACTTCACCCAGAAACTCTGCCTATGCTTCAAGAATGTGTAAAGTTAAATGTTAATTGGGATGTCCGAGCATTAGCAGTAGAGCAAATAGCTAGGGGTTGGAAACATCATCCAGAAACTTTACCTTTGCTCAAACAATTAGCGCATTCTGATAATAATTGGCAGGTGCGGTTTGAGGCAGTACGACAAATATTTAGAGGTTGGAAGCATCACCCAGAAACTTTACCTTTGTTCAAACAATTAGTGCAGTCTGATAATGATCGTTTTGTGCGAGCAGTAGCAGTACAACAAATAGCTACTGGTTGGAAACATTACCCAGAAATTTTACCTTTGCTCAAACAATGGATACAACTAAATAGCAATTGGGATGTGCGAATAGTAGCAGTACAACAAATAGTCATAGGTTGGAAACGTCATCCAGAAACTTTGCCTTTGCTCAAACAATTAGTGCAGTCTGATGATGATTGGCAAGTAAGAGTTGGAGCTGTAGAACAAATAGTCATAGGTTGGAAACATTGTCCAGAAACTTTACCTTTGCTCAAACAATTAGCACAGTCTGATGATGATTGGCAGGTACGCTCAGAAGCATTAGACCAAATAGCCAAAGGTTGGAAACGTCATCCAGAAACTTTACCTTTGCTTCACGAATGCGCTACAAATGACCCTTTTGAAAACCATCTTGATGTTGAAGAAAACCTTCGACTAGCTCTAGAGTTTGTCAGGTTTAACTTGTTGAGCAATTACGACTACAACGACTCCCTCTATGAATTTATTAGGGAGGTCGAAGACCATGACTCTTTTGAAAGTAAAAATTATGATGAACTCAACGAATTCAACCCTCGACAAATTGCACTAGAAGCAATAGTCAAACATTACCCAGACCATCCGCAAACCCTCCCACTATTACAAGACAGAGCAGAAAATGACCCAGACGAACAACTGCGGGAGTGGGCAAAAAAGAAATTGCAGGAATTAGAAAATTAGTCCAGGTCATTTCAGTTATCAGTTATCAGTTATCAGTACCTCTGTCTATATTTTTTGGTCAGATTTTTCGCTTTTGTTGGGTTGCGTTGTCGCTTAACCCAACCTACCTACTCAGTTATCAGTTATCAGTTAGCCTCCTATCGGAGGAACTGCGTTAACAGTTATCAGTACCTCTGTCTACATTTTTTGGTCAGATTTTTCGCTTTTGTTGGGTTGCGTTGCCGCTTAACCCAACCTACCTACTCAGTTATCAGTTATCAGTTAGCCTCCTATCGGAGGAACTGCGTTAACAGTTATCAGTACCTCTGTCTACATTTTTTGGTCAGATTTTTCGCTTTTGTTGGGTTGCGTTGCCGCTTAACCCAACCTACCTACTAAGTTAATGTTAATTATTCTTATGTTTGCTTCTCCCCTGACTTCTGACTTCTGACTTCGTTAACTCCCCCACTCCTCTACTTCCCCTCCTGGGAGGGGTTAGGGGTGGGTTAACTTCTGACTTCTGACTTCTAACTTCTGACTTCGTTAACTCCCCTACTCCACAACACTAACTAACCCGTGACGCCCGTAACTGCCCACAAGCGGCATCAGCTTCTAAACCACGGGAATAACGAACGCTAACTGCAATATGCTTTTCTTCGAGAGCATTAACAAAAGCATTGATATCTTCTCCTGTTGGTCTTTGATAGTCCACCTCACTAATAGGATTATAGGGAATTAAATTCACATGGCACTGAAACCCCCGCAGATTTTTAGCTAATTCTTTAGCATGATCTGGTAAGTCATTAAAACCCGTTAACATCACATACTCAAAACTAATTCTTCGCTTTGTGAGGTTGACATATTCACGACAATCTGCTATCAAATCCCCTAAAGGATAAGATTTAGCACTAGGAATCAGATGTTCCCGCAATCTTTGATTAGAAGCATGAAGACTAACAGCGAGAGTCACTTGCAATTTATGTTCGGCTAATTGACGAATGCGATCGCGAATCCCCACAGTTGAGATAGTTATATTACGTTGTCCAATACCCACATCTTGATTCAGAGACCTAACTGCAGCCAAGACATTTTTAGTATTCAGCAACGGTTCTCCCATTCCCATAAACACAATATGGCTAACTCGTCGCTCAAAATCTTCTTGCACAGTCAGCACCTGGTCGATAATTTCGTATGCTTCTAGGTTGCGGGTAAAGCCTCCTTTACCAGTAGCACAGAAATCACAGGCCATTGGACAACCGACCTGAGAAGACACACATACAGTTAGACGTTTATGGCTAGGAATGCCCACAGTTTCAATAATATTACCGTCTGATAGTTGCAGCAGATATTTAACTGTTTTGTCTGGAGCAACGGAGCGGTAATGTATGGCAGATCTACCTATGGGAAAATACTTAATCTCCTCGCGCCATTGTTTGGAAAACACAGTTATATCTGCCAGAGACTTAGCCCCTTTTTGATATATCCATTGATACAGTTGTTTGCCTCGATAAGCAGGTTGTCCTTGCTGTTGTACCCACTCTGTTAACTCAGATAAAGATAAGCCTAAGAGAGGAGTTTGGGTAGGAGTAACTAAGGATTGAGTCATTTGAGTTTAGTAATTAATTTATTTGTATAAATAAGCGGTTGAATACTTTTAGGCTTCTTCAACTATACTATAAACTATAAAAGTCGCCTAAGTAGGTAGGTCTAATTAAGGGTTAAAAATACGAACGGCGGTTTAAATCATTCAATGACTGTTGTCATATAGCAATCCTAAATAGATCGTGACAAATCAAAAAGTAAATAAAAACACTGAAACTCTTACCTATTCACTGTTCCCAGTTAAGTGTTCCCAGTTAAGTGTTCCCAGTTCCCTAAAAAGCAGTAAGATTTTTGACACGAATAAAATAGGATTGCAATAGGACAATAGAAAGTTTGCCATTGCACAATCAGGAATGATGAAATCCGAAAGTAGATATTTTTGGATTATTCTTTCCTAAATATATGTACAGTTTAAAATCTATTATCATTCTTTAATGTGCAACCCCGAAAGTTTTGATAACCATTCCCTATTTTCCGTCTTTTTTGGTTGAGTAATAAACAGCTTTTATAGTTCAGAATTAATCTGTTGATTCAATCCTAATTTATACTTGTTTTGACAACAAGCTAGATCATAGTTCCAAACCACACGCACACAAACAAATAGCTTTGCTCATTGGTATTTTTTTTGGTGTTGGATAAATGCGATACTTAAATCTAGCTTTGATAATTTTAATCTAAACTATAGCGTTTCTCAGACTAATAAGGTACATCCATCTTGGTTTCTATTCTATTCCCTATTCTCTGTACCCTAAAACAAAGGAATTTTGGTGTTGGTGAATTAATGTATGATATTAATCTTAATTATTTAGGAGTCAGGAGTCAGGAGTCAGGAGTCAGGAGGAAAGAAAGAAAGAAGAAGAAAGAGTAGTAGAAGGAGAAAGTTTTTTGTTTGCGCTCTTATCCGGACAAGATATCATACCTCTTTTCACCAACGCCGGAATTTTGTACCTCACACTTCTTGGGAAATGCCATATACAGTTATGATAGTATATTTATCAAATAAAAACAAGTTAAAAAGTAGTCCTATCAGGGCGAGGCTTCAAACCCAATTTTTCGGTGAATAATCATGAATCAGAATAATCTTTTCTGGGTTTCTGTCATCTGTAGCAAGTTGCCCATTTTAAAAATTTCCTCCATGCTTTTAGCGATATTTTTTTTAATGTATTAGCTGTTAGCTGTAAAACAACATTATCAACAGAAGAAAAAGTATCTTTCGCACCATCAGAAACTCCTCTATCCTGATCGGATAAATTTAATGGAGTAAGATGAGATTGTTGAGACCCAAATTTCCCAACGTCGTATGATTGCCCTGGAACCCAATCAACCCAGATATCGGATTTTAATAGTGTCGGAAAATCGGAAATTGAGCCAATCAAGGGTGGTATGTGAAAATGCGAATCAAGGGTATCAAACGTTATTGAGTTGTCAGTCAGATTTACCGTAATCACAATTATGATTTTGATGACAAATTAATGCTAACAGCAACTGGATGGCTGGAACTTATACCTAATAGCAGCATAAATAATTAAATTACTAAGCAAATATATCAAATTTTCATTTTAATTTTTTCCTAACCTAAGTTATTTCCCAACAACTCTATTATCTCTTTTCTGCTGCTTACTTTGTTAAAAGATTAATAGGAGTTGACAAAACCACTAAAATATAATAAAAAAGACTATATATTTGTATTCAGTTAGACAAGTTGATACAGTAAAGATTAAAAGATTGTATTTTTATTGGTCAGCAGAAAATTATTTATTTGTGTGGGGCAAATTCAATGCACGGAAGACTAAAAATCAGATATATTCTGACTAGCACTTTAACAACAATAGCTAGTATTACTATAATTTCAATTGGGAGTATAGAGATTTCCTGGGCAGAAGAATCTTATACTCAGTCTTTACAAGAACTCTATGAGCTGCGCGATCGCACAGTTGCGAAATTAGAATCTCTACCTACTCCCAGAAAGCCATTATTCTTTTCTGATCAGAATAACAGTGTATTAGAAAAGCAACAAAACTTACTACAAAAATTACAAGAAATTGAAGTTCAAATATTAATTGAACAACGAGCAAATGATAACTGGAATCAAGCATTAGCCCTTGGCAATCAAGCATCAGAAGTAGGAGGAACGCCAAATGCAACTGTCAAAACTAGAGAAACAGAAAAACACCTCTGGCAACAAGCTATTTATAATTTAGAAGCAATTCCCACCGATTCATTTATAGCAAAAAAAACTACTAAAAAGATCGAGGAATACAAGCGTAGTCTAGATGATTCTTCTTATCAATTAAATCTAACCAAATCAAACTTTTTAGAGAAAATTCGTAAAGACAGTGGTCTATCTAGCAGAGCAACGATCGCTATTTGTAACCTCCGGCGAGAATGTTTAGACCTAAACGGGAATAAACCACCCGCTAGTCCTGCTAGTTTAATTAAAGTTCCAATTGCTGTAGCAACAATGCAGAAAGTATCCAAAGAAAATATCAGTTTAGATACTCCTATATATGTGAGTAGGGGAAACTTTACCGAAGATGCCTCAGAAATTAGGGCAAGAAAACCCTATCCCCTCAAAACTTTAGTTGGGCAAATGATTGACCACAGTAGCAATATTGCCACAAATCAACTTATTGATTATTTAGGACAACCTTATATTAATAAAGTCCTCAAAGACGATGGCTACAAAGTGATGAGTGTCAACTACAAACTGATGGGTAACCGGATCATGCCCAAAAATCCTGGTAAAGGTCGCAATACCCTGACTAGCAACGAACTGACAGACATGATGGTTTCAATATATAATTATGAGTATCCAAATTCTGATGTATTGATAGAAGCCTTAGCCCGTCAGAAGGATAGGTTATTGGGATATGCTGCCCTAGAAGAATTGCCAGAAGTTAAGTGGCTTGGTGAAAAGACGGGAGAAAATTCTCGCGCTCTGGGTACTACTTTAGGATTAAGTATTAATGGTGAAGTGTATGTAATTACTGTAATTGATAGTCGTGGCGGACGCGATCCCCAAATTCGTACCTCTATTAATAAGGTGGCAAAATATCTAATGGATAATGATGGTTTGCTCTAGTTGACATCCTCCCTCGTTAAATCGCTCGATTATAACGAGGGATTCCCAAACCTCACGATTTAGGTTTAATGCTTAAGTGGCACTTATCTAGATTGTTTCCAACTCCCGACAATAGGCCAACGAGCGTCAATTTGTTGAACCACGGTCGGGCAGACCGCAGTGACACCTTGATGACAAATTACTTTTGCTGCTGCCACATCACAGTTAATTTCGTAGTGACATTCACGGCATTTATTAGTACATTCAGATAGGTCTTTTTTACCTGTATATATTCCACAATTCGGACAAATTTGACTTGTATATTCTGTCGTCAACCTTGCCGAAATATACCCCTCGTTTCCAACAAACCCAAGCCAAGATGCAGAAAAGGTAGCCATCCTAACTACTTCGTGAACTTTAACCGATACAACAGGGAAAACCCTACAGTGTACATTCCAAAAGCCAACGGTAAGAAGCGGCCACTCGGAATCCCTACCATGGGAAACAGAGTGCTTGAAACAATAGTTAAAAACTCATTAGAACCTGAGTGGAAAAGCAAATTTGAAGCTAACTCTTACGGTTTTAGAGTTGGTAGAAGTTGCCACGATCCATAGCTCAATGCTTTCTAAAGCTCAATCAAGGTACAGACACATGGGTTCTAGATGCTGACATCAAAGGATTCTTTGATAATGTAAGCCACGAAACCATCCCCAACTTAGTTGGAACACATCCAGCTAGGAAAACAATCAAGCAGTGGTTGAAGGCAGGATACATTGACAAAGGAATATACAACCCAACACATGAAGGAACCCCCCAAGGAGGAGCAATTAGTCCATTGCTCACCAATATAGGCTTATATCATGTCCGGTTAAACAGTGATAAATAAATAACTACGGAGTCCTCAGGAGTCAGTCCTCAGGAGTCAGGAGGAAAGAGGTAATAAAGAAGAACAACAGGAGAAGAAGGAGAAAGTTTTTTTATAACTAATTATCCGGACATGATATTACATGGATTAGAACAACTGATTAGCTCAGTCAAGCTACCCAAAAGAGGTAAGTTGGGCATAATCAGATACAAGGAACAAATTCTCCCGATGATGCCAGTCTCAAAGAATACTGGGATAACCGTAAAACAAAACAGGGCCAACAAATCTTTGCTAAAGGTTCTCAATCTTATCTCCTTGTCTTCCTTGTCTTGTCACAACCAGGATGACAAGTTCTTCATCCAAGGATATAAAGGCTTTGTGTGGTTAGTAAAAACCTCTCTGAGCCTACGTTTGCGCAGCATTCCGCAGGAAATATTTGGTTTGTAACCATCTTGATAAGCAGCATTCCATAAACTTAAACCCCAGTTATAACACCATCTTGAATAACCTGCGTGTTGAGCCAAGAGGGTTTTCTGCTGATTATTTAGTTTGAGCTTTGTACGAATTGACTTGTACATATTTTTAGCTCTTTTTTGAGTTGACGACTGTATTTTCAATGGCCAGAGATGACTATCGTATTATACTGCTTTATAACGTTAGTTGTCAACTAAGTCAAAGCTCTCCCCCCTCTCCCCACACTCTTCTATTTAGCTGTCACCAACTCCAATGGCAACCGTTGAAATGAAAGTCGCTCATTTTCAACATCCACAAAAATAGTGTCACCATCATTAAATTCACTACGCAAAATACCCTTAGCAATTTGCGTTTCTAACTCTCGCTGAATTGCCCGCTTTAATGGACGAGCACCATATACAGGGTCATAGCCAACTTCTGCTAAAAAGTCAACAGCAGCATCAGCAAGCTTCAGTGAAATTTTTCGTTCAGCTAACCGTTTCTCTAGACGCACAATTTGTAATTGCACAATTTTCCGCAGCTGCTCTTTCTGCAACCCTTGAAAAATAATAGTTTCATCAATACGATTGAGAAACTCTGGACGGAAAGCAGCACGCAACGCTTCCATGACTCGACTCTGTACTTGCTCATGATCGTCAGTGACATCTAAAATATACTGAGAACCAATATTACTCGTCATAATAATTACGCTATTCTTAAAGTCAACTGTGTGACCTTGAGAATCAGTCACTCGCCCATCATCTAATATTTGCAGCATAATATTAAACACATCTGGGTGTGCCTTTTCAATTTCATCAAACAAAATAACTGTATATGGACGACGACGAATAACTTCAGTTAATTGACCCCCTTCATCATAGCCAACATATCCAGGAGGTGCCCCTATTAAACGAGACACAGAATGTTTTTCCATATACTCAGACATATCAATGCGTACCATCGCATCTGCAGTGTCAAATAAATATGCTGCCAATGCTTTTCCTAATTCTGTTTTACCAACACCAGTAGGACCGAGGAAAATAAAACTCGCCACTGGACGGTTGGGGTCTGCTAAACCTGCACGCGATCGCTGAATAGCATCAGCAACAGCAGTTACTGCCTCATCCTGACCAATAACTCGCTGATGTAATTCTTCTTCGAGGTGCAATAGCTTCTCTTTTTCTGACTCCACCAACTTACTGATGGGAATACCAGTCCACTTAGAAATAATTTCAGCAATATCTGCTTCTGTCACCTCTTCCCGCAACAAAGTTTGACCACTGGTTTGAGTTGCTTCGAGTTTAGTTTCTGCTTCTTCTACTTGTTTTTGTAGATTAATCAGATTACCGTATTTCAACTCAGCAGCACGGTTGAGGTCATAATTTCGCTCTGCTTGCTGAATCTCAATATTGACTTTATCCATCTCTTCCTTGAGGGTCTGAATTTTACCAATGATGCCTTTTTCTGATTCCCACTGAGCATTTAGGGTGCGTTGCCCTTCTTTCAAGTTTGCTAAATCTTTTTCTAGTCTCTCTAACCTTTCTTTGGAAGCAGCATCACTTTCTTTTTGCAGTGATAACTTCTCCATTTCTAGTTGCAGGATCTTGCGGTCAATTTCGTCAAGTTCTTCTGGTTTGGAGGTAATTTCCATTTTCAGTTTAGCCGCAGCTTCGTCTACAAGATCTATCGCTTTGTCTGGTAGAAAGCGATCGCTAATATAGCGAGTAGAAAGAGTAGCAGCAGCGACGAGGGAACTATCGGATATTTTCACACCGTGATGTACTTCATAGCGTTCCTTGAGACCCCGTAAAATTGAGATGGTATCTCCTACACTGGGTTGATCGACATAAACTTGTTGGAAACGACGTTCTAAGGCAGCATCTTTTTCAATATATTTACGATACTCATCGAGAGTTGTTGCTCCAATACAGCGGAGTTCTCCTCTAGCTAACATTGGTTTGAGGAGATTGCCTGCATCCATAGCTCCTTGGGTTGCCCCTGCTCCAACAACTGTGTGAATCTCATCTATAAATAAGATAACTTTACCGTCTGAGTCTGTGACTTCTTTGAGAACAGCTTTCAGACGCTCTTCAAATTCGCCTCTAAATTTAGCACCAGCAATTAAAGCACCCATGTCTAGGGCAATTAACTGACGGTCTTTCAGAGACTGAGGAACATCTCCGGCAATAATACGTTGGGCGAGACCTTCGGCGATCGCTGTTTTGCCTACTCCGGGTTCGCCTATTAATACTGGATTATTTTTAGTACGACGACTGAGTATTTGAATAGTGCGTCTAATTTCATCATCCCGTCCAATAACGGGATCGAGTTTCCCTTCACGAGCAAATTCTGTCAGGTCGCGACCATATTTTTCTAGAGCTTCGTATTTACCTTCTGGATTTTTGTCTGTTACTTTTTGGTTGCCTCTAACTTGGGAAACAGTTTCTTTGAGTTTGGCTTCATCTAGTTTAAATTCTTGATAGAGATTTTTACCAAAGCGATTGTCTTTGAGATAAGCAAGCATTAAATGTTCGACGGAAATATATTCGTCTCCATATTCTTGACGATATTTTTCGGCATTGTCTGATAAGGAGTCTAGACTACGACCTAAGTAGATATTGTTGGGTGTATTTTTAACTTTGGGTTGACGACTAACAAATGTATCTGTGTATTCTTGTACTCTAGAAGTTGAGATTCCTGCTTTGTTAAATAGACTGGTTGCGAGTCCATTTTGTTCTAACAAAGCTTTCATTAAGTGTTCGGTTTCGATTTGTTGTTGTTGGGAGGTTTTAGCGATGTCAGGGGTACGGGATATAGCTTCCCAAGTTTTTTCTGTAAATTGGTTAGGATTATTTAGTTGCATATTTTTTTGTTTTTCTTTAGTCTGTTTTTCTTTGATTTTAACTGGCTTTGTTGCAGAATTTTTAGTAGAAAAAACCGTTTTTTATTATAGGGTATTCACCCTTGGGTGTTACTTTAATGAAATTTAACTAATTTTTTTTTATCCTAGAGTATTTAAATTTCGCGTTGCATAGTGACGAATGATTTTAGATTTTTGATGAACAGGATTTTGGATTAATCAATTGCTAGAATGATTGATATTAGGTTTTTTTTAGTCAAAGTCTAAACTAATTTTTGGCAATATCATTCCATAATGTGCAACCCCAAAATTTTAGTAGAAAAAACCGTTTTTTATTATAGGGTATTCAACCTTGAGTATTACTTTGATTAAACTTAACTGTTTGTATTTCATCCTAGAATATTTACCAAAGTCAAATACCAATCAGATCATTACTCTTTCTGGAAACCAAACAGTAAATGTAGAACCTTCCTCTGATTTACTTTTAACGTAAATTCTTGCCCCCATCCTTTCACATAAACGTTGACATATTGCCAACCCTAAACCAGTACCACCATACCGACGAGTTGTAGAAGCATCTGCTTGAGTAAAAGGTTGAAATATATGCTTTAACTGGTCTTCTGTCATACCAATACCAGTATCGATCACCCGAAAAACTATGTAACCATTTGAACTATTAAAGGACTGTAAATTTTGATTTTGATAATTTTTCAACTTCTTATTATTTACTCTTTCCACACTCAGAGTAATCAAACCATCTTCTGTAAATTTAGCTGCATTACCCAATAAATTTATCAGTACTTGTCTCACTTTTGGCATATCCGCATACATTGTACCTAAATTTTCTCCTAAAAGTAATTTGAAGGTATTACGGTTTTTTTCTGTGAGATTTTTCGCTGTACCAACTACATCTTGAACTAACTTTTCAACTTCAATACTTTCTAAATAAAGTGTTACTTGACCTGCTTCAATTTTGGAAATGTCTAAGATATCACTAATCATTTCTAGAAGGTGTTTACCTGCAATCCTAATTCTATCTAGATCCTGCATAAAATCTTGATATCCTGCGTCTTCAGCTTCCTCATAAAGAATTTCACTATATCCAATAATAGCATTTAAAGGTGTACGAAGTTCATGGCTCATAGTAGCTAAAAAAGCACTTTTAGAACGGTTTGCTGCTTCTGCTTTCAGTTTAGCTTCCTGGAGTTGTTCTGTGTATTTTGCTACCTTATCAATTAATTCATTTAGAGATAAGGTTAATTGTCCTATTTCATCTTCTGTAGTGACAGGAAGTTGGAGTTCAAAGTTAGCTTCTTCTGTCACTTGTTGGGCAACTTTGATTATATCTTTGAGGGGAGTTACAATGGATCTGCTGGTATAGATAGCCATCATTACTGCAATAATTATCGATAGCAGTAGGCTACCTATTAATATTTTAATTCCTAATGCTTCTGTTTTTTGATAATCTCTAAATCCTTGTTCTACTCTCTGATTAAATAGTGTAGTTAAATTCTCTGAATCTTGCGATAATTTTTCTAGTTTTATTGCTACTTCACTATTATTAATTTTACTAAGTGATGCTGATGACAAACTCTCTACTTCTGATGACGAACTCTCTACTTCTATTGTTGTTTTAGGAGGAATCTGTTTAATTTCTTGAACTAAATTTTCCAATCCTTGAAGATATACTGTCAAAGGATTCAGATAACTCTGAATAAATTCTTGAAGCGGAATATAATATTTTTTCTCTATACTTTCATCTCCGGTTTCTGGTATTAATTGAAGTTGTTTAAAAATAGTATTAACCTCATAAATACTTGATAATTCTTGGGATATTTTTGCTTCTAAAACTTTCCGGTCATTAACGTATTTTGGCCGCTCTTTTTGAATTATGTTGATCTTCAATGCTTTTTTTGTGAGTTTTGTAAGCAAATCTACTTGTTCTTGAGCTTCCTCTATTTGTCCTCTAATTTGATGTTTATTATTCAACTCAAATATCCGCCCTGTAAGTATTCCTAAAGTCGCAATGCTTATTGGTAATATATAGCCAAAACATATTTTTTTTCTGATTCCTATGTTACTAGACAGATTTTTTGATCCGGTTTTCTCTCGGATCATAGACTGTTTTTTTGATGTAGAAGTTAAAGACATCTCTACTGGTATTCCTTGGCCATAATCATATAGTATATTTTATTTTAATCTAATATTCATAACGGCCTTGTTAGTCAAAATTATTTCATTACTTCCGAGGATTAATTATGTACAGTGAAGTTTTTCCTGGGTACCATAATATATTTTTTTTGGCAATACTACTAATACTTTAATTGATCGGGATTAGTATAAATTCTTTACCCTTAGATTACTACTGAATATAGGATTAGAATATTGGTAACTACATCTAAAATATTATTTTCTTTTAATTTTATTTTTTCAGCAGTTCCTAAGCGTTAAGTCAATATTATACTAATTCCAGTCGATCAAACAGATTTATAATTTTTCTCTGTTTTCTAATCTGATGAGTAATATCATGTCCGGATAATTAGTGATCAAAAAAACTTTCTCCTCTTTCTTCTTCTTTCTTCTCTGCTGACTCCTGTAAGTCGCCAATCCGACAGCTCCCCTACCTGAGGACTCCGTTGTTTATTTATAAGTATTCAACCGGACATGATATAACCTATCCAAACCAGATGTAGTATTAATACTAGTTTTTTTGTTTAAATCAGATGATCAATAGAGATTAAGTCCAATCCCCATTCAATAAAAATTTTTTTGATAGTAAAATTTTAGTTAGATTAACTATCCAGGCTTATTTATCACATATTTCTATACAATTTAACAAATAAAGCTTGTTTCTAATTTTGTTTAACAACTTGTATTTCACTTTGAGAAATGTTATTGCATTTTTCACTGTCTGAGTATTGGTCAAACAAAAAATATTAACTGTTCGTATAACTATATTATTTTTCAAAATTTTTCTGAGAATATTAACTTAACTGAATTACCTGTACTAATTTATTGCTTATTCTTGGCAAAACTTAAATAGATATAACTCATCTGGCAGCTCAGAGGCCACATCTAAATCAACACTTTTAGGAACAAATAAAACCATACCAAATTCACATAGTTCAGTTGAACATTTATCTGGTCGTGCAGTAATTCGATAATCACTGTTTTCTGTGGGAGTAAAAGAGATTACTGGTATCCCATCCTGTTTTTCATCATTGGTTATTTTCTCGCCCTGTTGATTTTTAAGGGTTAAATTTAAGTCATTACAATTATCATCACATACTCCTAGAATAGTGTAGGATGTATTAGAAGATAATTTGGCTGTAAAAGGAACTTCTACTCTTTCTTTCACTTTTCCAATTAGTGGCCAGAAAACCAGTTTTTTGCCAGCTTTTTCTTGTTGTTCTACTGTCTCTTTCAGTTTACATATTACTTGTTCTTGTTCAACACTAAGTTCTACACTGGCAGCAGTTGCAACAATCGCACTGCCCAATACCAAACTAATTCCACCTAAAACTAATTTTTTGGTATCCATTAGATTTACTCAAATAAAGATTCTTAGTAAACTACAGTCAGGAGTTTAACATATCTCTTGCACAATAAAAACTTTTTATAGGGAACAGGGAACAGGGAACAGGGAGGAATAATTGATAATTTAGGGAGTAGGGAGTAGGGAGTAGGGAGTAGGGAACAGAGAGAAATAATTGATAATTTAGCGATAAGAATTGATTTTATTTTTGATTTTTTTGGAGATATCTATTCCTTTTACAAAGAGTCTCTTAGGTAGCACTTCAATTATTAATTAATTAACACAAACAGGATCGTCTTTTTGATAATTAGCACTCTAGAAGCGTATTAATTATGATTATGTTTATTTCTCTTTACGGACATTGC
Organism: Okeania sp. SIO2F5; assembly: GCF_010692685.1. Taxonomy (NCBI): domain Bacteria; kingdom Bacillati; phylum Cyanobacteriota; class Cyanophyceae; order Oscillatoriales; family Microcoleaceae; genus Okeania; species Okeania sp. SIO2F5. The sequence goes on from NZ_JAAHGU010000055.1 coordinate 15,335, forward strand.
ATGCAACTCCCTACTCCCCTACTAAAAAAAAGGCGTTGCTGAAATGTTAATCTAAAAATCATTATCAATCAGCATCGCCCAAGAAAATTATGTAAAGCCATTGTTTATTTCTCCCCTACTTTCCTACTCCCCTACTCTTCCACTCCCCTACTAGTATTATTTGGTCTCCATCCAATTTTTTCCAGCATGAATATCTACTATTAGTGGTACTTTTAAATCTATGGCATTTTCCATTGTAGATTTAATTACCTGCTCCAATTCTTCCCACTCTAATGATGGAACTTCAAATACTAATTCATCATGGACTTGTAATAATAATTTTGCCTGATAATTTGCCAATATTTCATGGAATTTTATCATGGCAATTTTAATAATATCTGCACTTGAACCTTGAATAGGCGAGTTAGCTGCTGCCCTTAAAAGTTGAGCATCATTTTGACTTAAACGTTTAAATTCATCTAGGTTAATTTCTTCTGGTTCCGTACCTTTTAAATCTCGGAGAGTTTTAGATTCAAATTCAAAATAACGCCGACGACCTAATATTGTTTCTACATAACCTTGAGCGATAGCTTCTTTTTTTAGCCTCCCTAAATACTCAAATACTTGAGAATATTTTTGTTTATATCTGTCTAAAAATTGTTTACTTTCTTTGACGCTTATTCCGACAGACCTTGCTAATTTTTGCGCCCCCATGCCATAGATTACGCCAAAGTTTATTGTTTTACCAACACGACGTTCATCTGATGTAATTTCTGCTTTTTCAAATAATAGTTTGGCTGTGACTGTATGTACATCTTGATTATTTTGATAAGCTTCTATTAATACTGGTTCTTGACTCAAGTGAGCTAATATTCTTAATTCAATTTGTGAATAATCTGCGGCGACTAATAACCAATCTTTTTTGGGGATAAATGCCTGACGAATTTGCCGAGAAAATTCTGTACCAATGGGAATATTTTGTAAGTTTGGTTCGGAAGAAGATAAACGTCCTGTATCTGTTTGAGTTTGATTGAAATTTGTATGAACTCTCTGAGTATCTGTACGAACTAATTTTGGTATGGCTTCGACATAGGTAGAAAATAGTTTGTATAAGGTTCGGTGATTTAAGATTTCATCAATGATGGGATGATGTTGACTTTCTTCTTGTAATTTTTCTAAGACAACTACATCTGTAGAGTAACCAGTCTTAATTTTCCGAGATTTTTTCTGATTTTGATTGAGTATATTAAATAGTAGTTCGCTTAATTGAGATGGTGAGTTAAGGTTTAAAAAGTCACTTGTTTCTGCTAGATTGATTTGATTTTCAATTTCTTCTGAGTTTTGTCTTTGCTCTTTTGATAATTTGGTAATATATGCTTTTAGTATGGGGCTAGATATTGCTTTTTTTAATTCTTGTTGATTAGTGAATGAGTCAGCTTCTATATTTTGAATTTCTGTTATGAGATATTCCTGTAAAATTCGACTATCTACAGTGTCAAAAGCTCTTTTTTCAATTACTTCTAAATCTTTTTTCAGTTGGACTGAGAATTTCTTGAGATATTCAATATCAATGCTAATTCCCAGATATTCCATTTCTGCTAAAACAGATTCTAATGGCTGTTCTATATCTACTAATAATTTGAGCAAAGATTTTTCTGAAGGTTTATTTTTATCCGCTTTTTCTAATTCAGCTCTTAATTTTTCTACTAACTGAAATGTTACAAAAACTTGAGTTCCACAATAGTGAGTAACTTTGAGAATATCTAAGTCAGCAATAGTTTGATTTTTAGAGACTACGTCATCATAACTTTTTAAATTTATTCCAGCAGTTCTCAGATGTCTAATATATATTTCTTCCAGACTATGTTTTGCTCCAGGATTTAATACATAACTTGCCAACATTGTGTCAAAAACAACTCCAGCTAATTTAATTCCTTGACAGCGAAAAACTAATCTATCAAATTTGGCATTTTGAAATACTTTCGGATAATCATAACTTTCTAAAATTGGCTTTAAAGCCTCCAATACTTTTCCTTTATCTAGATTTTTTCCTACTTTATGTCCGGTGGGAATATAAGCAATATCTTCTATATTTTTTCCCCAACAACAACCAATACCAACCAACTCTGCATCTCGTGGTTCTAAAGATGTAGTTTCCGTATCCCATGCCACGGGAGTCTCATAATTTTTCTGTTCTTTTAAAATATTTACTAACTGATTTAACTTTTCTGGAGTATCAATAATTTGAGGTTTTATTTCTGATTTTATTGTTATTTGTTGTTGAGCTGCCTTTGTATCTTCTGCACTAAAAAACCAATCATCATTCTCTTCCTCAACCAAAATATTGTCTGATTTTTCTTCTTGTTTATTTTCCGACTCTTCTGCCAAAGCTTCAATTCCCGCCAACCCACTAAACTGTTGTTCTAAATAAGGGATTTGATTTAAGAAATGTTGTAATTCAAACTTTTGCAAAATAGGCTCAATTTCTGAGCGAGAGATTTTTTTGAGCTGCAAATCTTCCATCTCAATATCTATTGGAACATTTACTTCAATTCTTGCCATAAACTGAGAATGTTCTGCCTCAGCTTTTCCCTCTTCAAGTTTTTTCTGATTTGCTCCTTTAATTTTATTCAGAGAACTATAAATTTCTGCTAAAGAACCATATTCATTCAACAACTTAACAGCCGTCTTTTTCCCAATACCCCTAACACCAGAAATATTATCAGAAGCATCTCCACAAAGAGCTTTATAATCAACAACTTGAGTCGGTAAAATACCCAATTTTTCCTTAACTTCTTCAGGACCAAACTCTAGAGGAGTGCTACCTTTACCTGCTGCTAAATGTAAAACACTAATACCTTTTTCCACATCTATTAATTGAAATAAATCTTGGTCGCCCGAAAGAATTTTTACCCGAAAACCAGCAGTACTAGCTTTTTGCGCTAAAGCTCCTAATACATCATCCGCTTCATAACCAGCAGCAGTAATTATAGGTATATTAAAAGCACCTAAAATCTCTTGCAAATTTTCCACATCAACAATTAAATCTTCAGGCGCTTCTGCTCGATCTGCTTTATAGTTTTTGTCAGCTTCGTGGCGAAACGTAGGTTTTCCTAAATCAAAAGCGATCGCTAAATATTCTGGTTTTTGAGTCTCCATAACTTCCAACAAAGACTTCAGAAAACCAAAACAAACACTGGTGGGAATGCCTGTAGAAGTTTTTAAGCCCCCACTACGACTTTTGCCAAAAGCATAGTAGGAACGAAAGGCTAGAGAATGGCCGTCAATCAAAACGGCAGTGGGAAAGTTTGCAGACATTTGATATTGATATTTTGAGATATCTCTTTATTTTAGCGGGTAGTTTATACTAGCTAATAAGATAAATCTAAATTACGTTGTTTTAATGCTTTTATTGTTAAAAATTTATTTCTAGAAGTTTTAACCAATTATTTGACCCCTTATTTTTTTTCTTAAGCCTTCTTTGCAGCAATTGTCGGGGCGAATGCCCATTTGCCCCTACCGCAGTTTACTTAATAAAAACTTAGGAGATTTGATTAACTTTCCAGTTGAAGTAGCTACAAAAATCTGTATATCTGCGTCTATTCCTAACCACTTTTTGCCTACTGGATTCTCTGATACTAACTCTGATGAAGTAAAACTAATCATCAAATAATAACCACTAACTGTTTTGACTATCCTAGCTTGTTTAGCTTGAAAAAAATCTGGATATGGCCTACTTTGTTTAATCTTACATCCAACCTACCTGAGGCAGTTTAACTCTATATATTGCCTAAGCAATTTTTCAGCATTGCTGGAAAAATAAAACTTCTCAGTTTTTTCTTAAACCTTGGATAACTTTTTCCTTGAGATTTCATATCAGAAAAAGCTCGATCTAAAGTCTTTAAAGTTTGTTGTAAAACTTGGGCATTTACTAAATTAAAGTTAGTCTTAGTTTTCTTCGCTATTGTTAAGTTTTTTGCTTGATGATTATAATTAGGATAAGCTGCATCACCAGAAATAATATATTCAGCAACAATTGAACAACTATTAATTGGTGATTTTTTTGAACTTAGCCAGTTTTTCCGCTCTCTTAGTGCGAATTATACACGCTTTTGCAAACATCAAGAATCTGATTAATTTCTACTTCTTGATGTTTAGTCGGTTTAAGCTTGTATTGGTAAGTTAGAGTAATCAAGTATCCGTTTATTTTTTTCTGAATTTAAAGGTGCAATTATAACACAAAGACAAATCTTTCACGTGTCGCAATGAATATATTTTCTGGTTGCAATTCATCTCCCGCTAAATCGAAGATGATAATGGGAGATGAATTGCAACATTTTCAGATAGACTCATAATAGTAATATGGCATTTTTCTTACTTTAAAGTCAAAATGGAACTAATTGTCTATGAGTTTTGTTTCATGTATCAAATATTGAGTTGGTTACTACATAGAGTAATGATGAATCAAAGAGGAAATGTTTTTCCCACTCTTCTCGGCGGCCTTTTCCCTGTCATATAATACCAACCTCAAAAAATAAGGCTTTCGATAACGTCACACCACTAAATTCCTAATTGTCCTAATTACTGATTATTTTTCTAATGTGGATGAGATAAATCAATACTATAAAATTTTAGAACTTGAGCCTGGTGCTTCTCTAGATCAAGTGAAACAAGCTTACCGAGATTTAGCCTTTGTCTGGCACCCAGACCGCTTTGCCCAAAATACTCGTCTCCAAGCAAGAGCTACTATTCGTCTCAAAGAGATTAATGAAGCTTACCGAAAATTACGGTATTTTTTGAATGATTCTCAACCACAAACTATTCCGAAACGAAAAACTCCCAGTCAAACACAATACTCATCACCTCGTCGTCCACCTTCTCCTCAACCTTCCCCCTCTCCTCAAAGGCCAGAAAATTCTAACGCTAATAATCATTTTCAACAGTTCTCTGTCCACACTCATCAACCACATTCAGCAACTTCCAGTATTCCTTGGGGTAGTTTAATTGCCACTTTCCTGTTTTATGCTTTGACTGCCTGGGTATTAGTTATTTACAAAGCTCCTGTCTGGAGTTGGGCCGTGGTTGAGGGCGTGGCATGGATGGGAATGACTGTTTTGGCAATTGAAGGAACGGGTTCTCAAAGATGTTGGGCGATCGCTTTATTGGGTGCTGGAGGGGGAGCAGGTTGGATAGCTGGAAATTCTGTGGGAGGTATAATCACTGCTTTGGCATGGGCCATGGTTGGATGTAGTTTAGGGTTAATTGCTGGCACTGAACCTAAGGCCAGGACAGTTGCTGCTGTGGTGACTATTGATGGAGTAATTGCTTTGGGGGGATTTTTGGCTGGTAATGAGGCTGAAAATGTATTATTGGTGATTGTTGGTTCTATTATTTGGGCTGCTGCTGGATTTATTTTTGGGACAATAGTAGATGCTGTGATTGGTTTGAAGACTGGTACTGGTGTTGGCAGTATGCTTGGGTTTATTGTGGGAGCTTGGGTTGGAGCTTGGTCTGCAGCTTGGAATTCTACTCGGTCTAAAGCTGTGGCGATCGCTTTGGCTAGTGCTGGGCCTAATATTATTGTTGGGTTATGGGTAGCTATTGGTATTGTGGCAGGAGTAGTTGCTCAAATGGTTGCGGGAGAAAAGTTGATAGAGTTGTTTAATGGATTTTCTACTTTTTTGATTTTAGCTATTATTTCTGGATTAGGTTTAGGTTTTGGCTGGTGGCTTTCCACAATTATAGTGTGATTTATGACTTCTTCAGCTTTGCTCTTTCCCTTCTACTTTCTGGTGATTTTATACCAAATTGATAAATGTTTGCTACAAATATCTAGGGTATTTCGTAATAATTCAGAATTGCTGAATTCAGCAATTCTGAATGAATAGATTTAATGCCATTTTTGATGTTGTAAATTATCTTTTTCGTCAAATAGACTTTATATGAAACTATGCGCTATGGTGCTGATTATTCGTAACTCTTTTTTGATGCATGGTATTACTCTTTAATAATGAGCTGGTCTCTCATCCTAAAAACCACATATTTCTATGATTTCTTCTTCCTTATTCCTCCTTCCTCCTTCTTTCTTCTTTGTCTTTAAATGCTAGGGAATTTTGATAGTTGATTAGTTTTTAATAAATTTTCAAACTTGGATGTGGGTAATGGAGCACTGAAGAAATAGCCTTGAATTTTGTCACAGTCATATTTACGAAGAAAGTCTAATTCGGATTGAGTTTCTACTCCTTCAGCAACTACTTTTAAGTTTAAATTATGAGCCATTATTCAAAATAAAAGTTATTTGGATGCTCTTAATTATATGTCGGAGCTTCAGTCGGAGGGAAAAATTAAGCATTTGGCTTTAACTAATTTTGATACTGAATATTTGAAAATTATTATTGAAAGTGGAATTAAGATAGTCTCTAATCAAGTTCAATTTTCTCTAGTAGATCGTCGTCCTTTAATAGAAATGGTACAGTTTTGCCAAGAGCATAATATTCAGCTTTTGGCTTATGGTACATTATGCGGTGGTTTGCTCTCAGAAAAATATTTAGTATTTAGATTCTTCAGAACCTCATCCAAAAGACCTCAATACTGTTAGTTTGAAAAAGTATAAAAAGATGGTTGATACTTGGGGTGGTTGGAGTTTATTTCAAAAATTATTAAATCTGCTAAAAAAAATTGCTGATAAACACAAAGTTAGTATTTCAAATGTGGCAGTTCGCTATATTTTAGAACAGCCTTCTGTGGCAGGTGCTATTGTCGGAGCAACGCTGAGTATTTCAGAAAATTTGCAAGATAATTCTCGGGTGTTTCATTTCAATTTAGATGTAGAAGATTATCAGCAAATTGATAATTTAAGTAGGGAGTCACGGAATTTGTTTAAAATTATTGGTGACTGTGGTGATGAATATCGAAGATAGGAGTCATGAAACATAAGTCAAAATACATGAGACAGGAGGCAGAAAATTAACTAAGCACTCAGAAGTTAGAATAAAATTATTAGGACTTATGCAGTACAATGTATCTCCATCATTGCAACCGACAGGGTTTGCGTAGCAGTCCGGAACGGAAAGCAATCTCAAATCCTAATTTTTCGTACCTTATGCATTTTACTTTCATCTGGGAATATGGTTGATATTAAGATTTTTCTAGATGTTTATAGCTCAATCTATAGTTCTCTTACCTAGTTTTTTTAGATTAAGTTTTTGAGCTTGTTTTATATTTAAAAATAATACTCATAAAAAGATTTGAAAATATGACTAATTCATTTACTTCAGAAATTAGTGCTCGCATTTGTTCCCATATGAATGAAGACCATGCAGATGCTGTACTTCTTTATGCTCAAAAATTTGGTAGTTCTGCCAATGCTACAGCAGCAAAGATGCTTTCTATTGATGCTCAAGGTATGAACTTAACTGCTGAATTTAGTGGGGAAAGTTTACCGATAAGGATTGAATTTGACCATACTTTAAAGGATGCTGAAGATGCTCATCATACTCTTATTAATATGTTGAAACAAGCTCGTGTTCAAGAATGAGACTTGAGCACAAATATAGTAATAATTATCGCTAAAATTGGATTCGCTATTATAGGTATTCGTCTTTTATTTTCTAGTGAATTATACCAATTTAAAAAAAGAATACTACAAAAAGGTAGATATCGATCGGATATGCTAAAAAAAATAGCGACTATAGTTCATTTTAGATAGTTATTTCTATCGTCTACCCCTTTTTTTCAATATTTACCCCTTATTACTTCTTCCCTCTTCCCTCTTCCTTAAATAGTTAAGCTTAAATTGAGGCAAAATAATTATGTTAACTACTGTTAATTCACCCCAACAAGTTACTCTCGAAGAGTTTTTACAATTGCCAGAAACAAAACCAGCAAGTGAATATTTTAACAATCAAATTTATCAAAAACCAATGCCACAAGGAGAACATAGTAGAATTCAAATTTGTCTATCGTCAGCTATTAATCAAGCAGGTGAACCACAAAAGTTAGTAATGGCATTCCCAGAATTAAGATGTACTTTTAACGGACGTTCCATAGTTCCAGATATTTCAGTTTTTGCATGGCAACGTATTCCCACAAAAGCAAATGGTAGAATTGAAAATAGATTTGAAATAGCACCAGATTGGGTAATAGAAATTCTCTCGCCAGACCAAAGTTCTAATCAATTAATTAATAAAATTCTTTTCTGTCTCAATAATGGTACTCAGTTAGGTTGGTTAATAGATTCTGAAGATGAATCTGTAGTGATTTTTCAACCTAACCAACAACCAGAAATTAGGTATAATTCTGATAATTTACCAGTTCTCAATTTATTAACAGATTGGCAATTATCTATTGCAGATTTATTTAGTTGGTTATACAAGTAGTCGCAAAATAAATTTCCTATCATCTATAAATCTTTAAATTACAGCCTATTTCTCTGTTTTGATTTGTCTGGAGCGATCGCTCCATATCTAGAGAAGGGAAAGTAGGTTGCTTTGAGTTGAGTCTTTCTAGACTTTTGAGATTCTACTATTGCGTATGAAAAAATAGTTATGAATAAATTTTTGATTTTGAATTAATAATTAGTTTCTGTTTGTCTGTCTAGAGCGATCGCTCAACATCTGGAGAAGGAAGAGTAGGTTGCTCCTAGTTAACTATTTCCAGACTTTTGAGATTCTACTATTGCGTATGAAAAAATAGTTATGAATAAATTTTTGATTTTGAATTAATAATTAGTTTCTGTTTGTCTGTCTAGAGCGATCGCTCCATATCTAGAGAAGGAAAAGTAGGTTGCTTTGAGCTTAGTCTTTCCAGACTTTTGAGACTTTACTATTGCGTATGAAAAAATAGTGATGAATTTATTTTTGATTTTGAATTGAAAATTAGTTCCTGTTTGTTTGTCTGGAGCGATCGCTCAACATCTGGAGAAGGAAGAGTAGGTTGCTCCTAGTTAACTATTTCCAGACTTTTGAGACTTTACTATTGCGTATGAAATAATAGTGATGAATTTATTTTTGATTTGGAATTAATTAATTATTTCCTGTTTGTTTGTCTGGAGCGATCGCTCCATATCTAGAGAAGGAAGAGTAGGTTGCTCCTAGTTAACTATTTCCAGACTTTTGAGACTTTACTATTGCGTATGAAAAAATAGTGATGAATTTATTTTTGATTTTGAATTAATAATTAATTCCTGTTTGTTTGTCTGGAGCGCTACAACATCTGGAGAAGGAAAAGTAGGTTGGTCTGAGCTGAGTCTTTCCAAACTTTTGAGATTCTACTATTGCGTGATAGAAAAATAGTGATGAATTTATTTTTGATTTTGAATTAATAATTAGTTCCTGTTGATTTGTCTGGAGCGCTACAACATCTGGAGAAGGAAAAGTAGGTTGTTCTTAGTTAACTATTTCCAGACTTTTGAGACTTTACTATTGCGTATGAAATAATAGTGATGAATTTATTTTTGATTTTGAATTAATTAGGGCTTGCTGATTAAATATCAAAGCATTGACTGATATTGGTTTCAGCCTTTTTTTGCCTTTAAAAAGTGCAAGTTTTTCGGTCTAAAAAGCTCAAAAAGCTAGTATTTTGGGATGATTATGGCAGAAAAATCAAGGGATAATTCTTCCTACTGCCTCCTCGCTCATTCCCCATTTCTCCTGTCTCCTGTCTCCTGTCTCCTGTCTCCTACCCCTGCCAACAGACTTTCCATACGCAAACCCTAATTAATTATTTCCTGTTTGTTTGTCTAGAGCGATCGCTCCATATCTAGAGAAGGAAGAGTAGGTTGCTCCTAGTTAACTATTTCCAGACTTTTGAGACTTTACTATTGCGTATGAAATAATAGTGATGAATTTATTTTTGATTTTGAATTAATAATTAGTTCCCCTTGATTTGTCTATCTTCCCTACTCCCCCACTCCCTATCTCCCCAACTCCTGACTCCTAATTTAAAATCGACCCTCCCATTATCTTCTGATACCGCCATTCCAACTCCCTCCTCAACAAAGGCCAACTATTCAAACTTTCATCCTTCTCCATCACCCGAAAAGCAGCACCTCGCGCCAATTCCAAAACCTCCTGGTCTTCAACCAAACTCGCCAAAGCAAAATCCGGCAACCCAGACTGCTTTGTCCCCAACACCTGACCAGGTCCCCGCAAACGCATATCCATCTCCGCAATAAAAAATCCATCCTGAGACTGCTCCAACACTTTCAAACGTTCCACAGCATCAGTAGAACCCGCACCCCTCATCAACAAACAATAAGAGCGATGGACACCACGACCCACTCGCCCCCGCAACTGATGTAACTGAGATAAACCAAACCTTTCTGCATTTTCAATCAACATTACCGTAGCATTCGGTACATCCACCCCCACTTCCACCACAGTTGTAGATACTAAAATCTGAGTTTGATTATCCCGAAATGCACTAATTGTTTGGTCTTTTTCTACACTTGTCATTCTGCCATGAAGTAAACCTATTTGAAATTCTGGGAAAAATTTTTCAGCTAGTTTTTGATGTTCTTCAACTGCGGATTTTACATCCAATTTTTCTGACTCTTCAACTAAGGGTAAAACAACATAAACTTGTCTGCCTTGAACTATTTCTCGGCGCATTAAATCGTAAGCTTTTTTACGTTGTCTTCCAGTTAAAGTAGTTGTTTGAATTGGTTGTCTTCCTGGAGGCAATTCGTCTATTTGACTAACATCTAAATCTCCATGTAATGTCAAAGCTAAAGTTCTGGGAATGGGGGTAGCTGTCATTGCCAAAAAGTGGGGAGATTCTCCTTTTTGTTGCAATTTTGCTCTTTGTTGAACTCCAAATCTATGTTGTTCATCTATTACTACTAAACCTAATTTGTGAAAATTTACTGCTTCTTGAATTAGAGCATGAGTGCCTACTAATACTGGTAATTCTCCAGTCTCAAGTTGAGAGTGAATTTCTCGACGTTTTGCTACCTTTGTCGAACCAGTTAATAGTTCAACTGGCAAATGTAAAAGATTAAACCAAGCAACTAATTTTTTATAATGTTGTTCTGCTAATACTTCTGTTGGTGCCATTAAAGCAGCTTGATAACCTGCTTGAATTGCTGCTAACATCGCCACAACTGCTACTACAGTTTTTCCTGCTCCTACATCTCCTTGTACTAATCTTTTCATTGATTCAGGTTTTTGTAGGTCATTGAGTATTTCATTAACTACTCTTTTTTGAGCATTAGTTAATGCAAATGGAAGTAATTTATAGAATTGCTCGATTAATTTTCCTGTAGTTGGTAAAGCTATTCCTGTTTCTACTTTTTTTTGTAGTTGCCGACGTTTCAATAATCCTAATTGTAGGTAGAAAAATTCATCAAAAACTAAGCGACGACGAGCTGCTGCTAAACAATCTCGATCTATAGGAAAGTGAATATTTTTAATCGCATTTTTTAAATCTATTAATTGATATTGATTTAGTAATGCTTCAGGCAATGTATCTGATAATTGTTCTGCTGTTGGTAAAACTGTAAATATTGCTCTTCTAACAACATCTGCTCCTACTCCATCTGTTAAGGGATAAACTGGTACTAAACGACCAACTTTCATTGATTCAATTTTACCCCCTTCACTATCAAGAACTTCTATTTCTGGGTTATCTAAATTTTTTCCATATTTGTTTTCTTTAACTAAACCTGAAGCAGCTACTGTTGCACCGACTGGATAGATTTTTTTCTGCTGCATTTGCCAACCTTTATTACTAAATCTAGGTCCGGCAAAAAAGCGACTTATTTTGATTTGACCTGTAGCATCTGTGAGAGTAAGTTCAAGAATGGTTAATTTCTTATTTTTCGGGCTAGAAAAACAGTTAAATCGTTTAACTTTGCCAATTATTGTGACAGTTTCTCCAGGTTCTAGGTCGCGAATATGTACTTGACGAGCATAATCTATATGGTCTCTTGGGTAATAATAAAGTAATTCTCTAACTGTATATAATCCTAATGTCGCTAGGCGATCGCTGTTTCTTTTGCTAATATCTTTGACTTCTGTTAATGGTTGTTCTACATCAAGTTTATCGCTGTATTTTTGAGAAGTAACGGAGTTGCTTTTTAGTGTTTTTTGACTTTTTTTTTCTGATTTAACTCTCTCTTTTTTTATTGTTTCTTCTGGTTTTACACCTTCAGAAATATATTGCATTTTTTGTAAAAAATATTTAGTTGTTTCTAGTAATTTTTGTCGCTCTTCTCTGGTCATTTCTGGATAGCTGACAAATTGATTAGATATCTCCTGAAATTGATTTTGATAACCTTTTAATATTATTGGTGACTTGCTCAAACTGATACTTAAAAAGTCATTAAATATATATTGTTTTCCCTGGATATTTTGAAATCCATATTGTACTTCTACTGACAAAGCTTTTTGTAGTCTTTCCCAGTCTATATTTTCTCTTTCATTATTCATGACATATTATTTCTGTAATATTTTCTTAGTCGCTCATTTATAGAAATTCACACTTAAATAAATATCAGCATTCAGTTTTTTGACTTCTTTTATTTTGCTTTCTTTGAGGAAATCCATTTATATATTTAATGAATTTATTCATTAAATATATATTGTTTTCCCTGGATATTTTGAAATCCATATTGTACTTCTACTGACAAAGCTTTTTGTAGTCTTTCCCAGTCGATATTTTCTCTTTCGTTATTCATAGCATATTGTTTCTATAATATTTTCTTAGTCGCTCATTTATAGAAATTCACACTTAAATAAATATCAGCATTCAGTTTTTTGACTTCTTTTATTTTGCTTTCTTTGAAGAAATCCATTTATCTACCTATAATATATACAGCAGATTGCAGATAAATGAGGTACACATAAGAATGGTCAAGTGTTTGTCGTGTGAGCATCTTGCCCGCGACTGGTGTACCTTACTAATATGAAATACGCTGTAGAATAATATTTTAATCAGAGTTGACTGTAGATTGAGATAGACAAGTTAATAAATTTCATAATTCTGTGCCATTTCACATAAAATTCGTATAACAACCAATAGACATCTCCGGAAAAGAGGGAGTAGGGAGTAGAGAGTAGGGGGGAAAGAATTGATGATTTATCTATGATAATTAATTTGGTTTTTTATTATTGGAGATGTCTAATATTTAATACCAAGGATGATAAACTTTTGCTACAAATAGCTAGGATATTTCTTAGGAGTCAACCCACCCCTAACCCCTCCCAGGAGGGGAAGTCAGGAGTCAGAAGTCGTATGGGAATGGCTTCAATACCATTTTTGACCTAGGAAATTCTCTTTTTTCTCCAAGGGACATCTCCTTTAAAGTCTTTTAATCATGCTTATTATTCGTAACATTCTTTTTTCAAAATGGTATAACACCTAATAACTAATTCTCTGCCACCTCACATAAAATTAGTTATAGCGCTGTGCGCAGGCAACAGGCAACAGGCAACAGGCAACAGGGGGAATAAATTGCTTATAATATAAGACTTTTAGCTATTTGGCCTCTCCTGCAATTTGTAAATATACCAGCGCTCATTGCTATATCTACCAAATTAATGAATAAGCAAGAAAAAATTAAGAAAAAACTCCTTTTAGGCATGATTTTCCAATTACCTTTTTGTATAATTAATCAATAATAATTAGCATAAATTCTGTCCTCGAATTACTTTAGTGTGAAAATTTTTAGCCCATATAATCTTAATGTATAGCAGAAATTACTTATCTAGGCGATTAGTTATCTAGAAAAGAAAAATATTGCATTGTCTGAATTTTAAGCTTTTGATATGTCAAATACAGTAATAGCGACTGCTATATTTACCACAAATTTTATCGAATAACTAAGGTTTAAAGCTTAATTAAATCAAGGATAAAAAAGAAAAAAAATTATTTATAGAACTCCGTTCCACTGAAATGACCAAAAAACCTTCGTCCTTCTACTCCTCTTTACTTCTTCTTTCTTCCCTCCTGACTTGGTTCTTCCCCTCCTGGGAGGGGTTAGGGGTGGGTTGACTCCTAAGTAATTAAGATTAATATCATACACATGCTTGAGCAACACCAATTATTCTTCATACCAACTAGAACGCCATGCTGACTCTGCCTCTATTACAGCTCGTTCACGTTGCTTTTTACGATATTCTCGCTGCAATTGGTTAAGTCTTCGATCAAGGTTACGAATTTTATTACGCCAGGCAGTAATATTAATATCAGTAAATTCTATTTCAGATAATCTGAGATTTACTGCTATAACTTTAGTAACTCTAGAATTTTTTTCTTCTTCTGGATCTTCTGCTTCAATTAATAAATTTAATAAATTAGGTTTTCCACCTAAAGGAGTATCACCTGATTCCATTTTTGTCGCAGCTTCTAAAACTTTTTTCGGTATTTTTTTCGGTAGTATTTCTGCATTTTTAAGGATGCAATTTGCCTGATGAGAAATTTTTTTGAGGATTTCAGGTATTTGCCTTTCTATATTCTCTTGCCAAGATATTAATGTATCTAAATTATCTAATTTATCAATAATATTTTCTGGGGAATTTTCTATTTCTTCTGTTTCAATTTTATTCAAATTTTCTTCTATCCGATCTGCCAATTTTTGCTCTTTATTATCAGATGTTTGAGTTGGAAATAATACAGCAGAATCAAATTCTATGTTTGTCTTTTGGTCTTTTAGTGGGGATGTTACTTCTTGCTGCTCCCCATCTTCTTCACTCAAAAGACTTATCATTAATTCTGGTGCTGAAGTCCCATCTAAATTTTGCTGTTCTTCTGGATTTTGTTCTAATAATTCTTCTAATTCTCTAACTGGTAATTTTGCTATTTCTCGCAACTCTGACTGCATTTTTTGTCGCTGAGGAAATGATAAATTAAGAAAAGCTTCTGGATATCCTTGAGTACATATATGATAACTAGCAAAAATTAATTGTTGGCCTATCCCTTGACCTAATACTTTGAAATAACCTTCATAAGTACCATAAAATTCTTTGGCAATTTCAGCGATCGCTACTTCTATTTCTTTCAATTTTTCCTCTACTTGCCTTGCTGCTCCCACCATAGTGAATTATTTTCTATCTATCAACAATTAAAAATTAAAAATAAACAGATTATCTCTGCTATTTTGTAAGCATTCAGCCGTCAGCTATCAGCATTTCTCTACGGGATGCTACGCAAACAGCTATTGCTTGCGTGTTTTAGATAAAAGCTTTACTAATTGAGGCAGGGTAAATTTTACTATAAAAGCTGACTTTAAATTCTATGTTCATTTAAACCCCCTCTTGAAAGCTAATAGCTGTTTGCGCAGCATTCCACAGGAAATGCTTACGCTATTCTTAATTTTTAATTATGATTATTTATCAATTATTCCTTTGCCATTTGTGCTGCTACTTCTTCAGCAAAATTCTCCTCTTTTTTCTCAATACCCTCTCCCAAAACAAATCGTGTAAAACGACGTACTTGTACTTTTTCACCTAACTGAGCGCTAGTTTCCTTAACCAACTCTGCCACTGTGACATTTTGGTCTTTAATATAAGGTTGATCCATTAATGTTAATTCTTTGAGTCGCTTTTCTATTCTTCCCTGAACTATTCTTTCCCTAATATTTTCCGGCTTTTTACTAAGGTCTTCTCTACCCATTTCTATAGATTTTTCACTCTCCACAAATTCCGTAGGAATCTCATCTACTGAAATATATTCTACCTGTGGACAAGCTGCTATTTGCATAGCAATACTTTTCACTAAATGTTTGAATGCTTCATTCCGGGCAACAAAATCTGTCTGACAATTTACTTCTACTAAAACGCCAATTCTGCTACCTGTATGAATATAACTTTCAACCAGTCCTTCTGCTGCTACTTTACCCTCAAGTTTTCCTGCAGAAGCAATACCTTTTTGTCTTAGCCATTCTGTAGCCTTAGTAATATCGCCATTATTTTGCTCGAGAGCTTTTTTGCAGTCCATCATGCCTGCGCCTGTTGCTTTACGCAATTCTTGAACTAACTTTGCAGATATTTCTGGCATATTTTTTATTCCTCAATTTAACTTGACTACAATTTTAATATTTAGGAATTAATCCTACTTTAGTGCCTTAATTTAAAGTAGGCTTTTTAGAAATAATTTACGTTGTATTTTATCCCTAAAAACCCCACCTCAACTACTCAATAATATTAAAGCATTCAGCTATCAGCAGTCAGCTATCAGCAATTCGTAATTATAGTCATTTTAGTTTAGATTAAGAGAAGTATTTTTTGCGGTGAAAGGGTTTCCGCCGAAAAAGTATTTCATTCTTATTTAAAATGACTATATTCATTACTTCTAAGGTTTTTGTCCTGGAACCCATGGCAGTAACTTTGTATTATTTTTCAATTTTAAAGGTTGCTTTTACGCATACTCAAAATTAATAGCTGATAGCTAATAACTGACGGCTGAATGCTTACCTAGAATTTTTTATTCTTCTTCATTATTTTCTGCTGATGACTCTTCCTGATCATCACTTACATTAAATTCTTCTTCCGCTCCATCATAATCATAATCTTCTTCATATTCTTCATAGCTATCATAATCTTCTTGATCCAGTGTTTCTAGTTGACCATGACGACCTTCATAGATAGCATCAGCCAACTTACCTACTATAAGTTTGATTGAGCGGATAGCATCATCATTAGCTGGAATTGGAATATCAACCTGAGTCGGGTCACAATTTGTATCCAACAAAGAAACTATAGGAATATCCAACTTCTGACATTCTTGAACAGCATTATACTCTCGTCGCTGGTCTACCATGACAACTCCATCTGGCAAGCGACGCATATTTTTAATACCCCCCAGATATTTTTGTAACTTAGCCATTTCACGACGGAGAACCGAAGCTTCTTTTTTCGGGAGTAAATCTAGTGCCCCATTTGCTTCACGACGCTCTAGGTCTTTGAGTCTTTCTACCCGAGTTTTAATAGTAGTCCAGTTAGTGAGCATCCCACCTAA
The DNA here is from genome assembly GCF_010692685.1 of Okeania sp. SIO2F5. NCBI lineage: Bacteria > Bacillati > Cyanobacteriota > Cyanophyceae > Oscillatoriales > Microcoleaceae > Okeania > Okeania sp. SIO2F5. The sequence continues at coordinate 32,270 of NZ_JAAHGU010000055.1, forward strand.
CCAACGTTGGTTAATATAATAAGCTCCACATCTACTAGCCTCTTGAGCGATAATACCAGCAGCTTGACGCTTTGTACCAACAAATAAGAATTTTTTTCCTTGTTCAGAGGCAGTTCTAATATAGTCGTAAGCTTCTTCCATTAATTGAGCTGTTTGAACAAGGTCAATAATATGAACGCCGTTACGCTCTGTAAAAATATACTGGGACATTCTTGGATTCCAGCGACGGGTCTGATGCCCAAAGTGGACTCCTGACTCTAACAATTGAGCCAAACTAACAACTGGCATAATTATAATCTCCTATTCGGGTTTAATCCTCCATCCAGGTGCATTCTCATAGATTCTTAATCTGTAGAACACCCGACTACCCAGATGTGCGATTTTAGACAACTTTTCTAGCTTATCATATAAATTATTACTAATACTACTAATATACCAATCTGAAAAAACTTAATGGTTGCTTGGCAAATTTGTTGATTGACCAAGATCATACAACTTTCAAAAAAGGGCGTTGCTGAAATGTAATGGTAAGTAACTGAAGGTAAAATTGAAAAACTTATGTTTTGCATTGATACTTAATTTAAAAATCATTACCATTCAGCAATGTCCAAAAAATAGGTTATTTTAAAGACTTTAAAATATAGTGATCGACAGCAGAAATATCATTGCTTTTTGAATAGAATTTGTTTATATATGAGTCAACATCACTAGATGTATATATAAAACCCTTAAATCTACCGATTAAAATTTGTTCAGGGCGATATTTTACAAGTAATTCATATACTTCATCTTGAGTCAGTTGGCCTGTCTTTATGCGCTTAGTAGAGAACACCGCAATTTCTGGAGGAACAAGTAAATCTGCATAAAAACCATAAATTGGAACATCTGTAAATAGCCATTTTGTTGAATTTTTATGCTTTATTAGACGATTTATAACTGCAAATTGTGGTTCATAGTTTTTTTGAAGACTAGGAATATCTTTTGAAACTTTAGGTTTTAATGTTAATAATGCAAATATCATTAAAATCAATGAAATACTTGCCCAAAAATAATTTCCTAATCTAAATTCTCGTTGCTGAAAAAGGTCAAAGAATGGAACAGATGCATAAGCGGTCAACCAAGCCATAGGAATAGCAATGAGACAATAATGATGTGGCCATACTGGTCTATGATTTAAAAGAAGCAATGTTCCTGTTCCTAGCCATGCAACTGGAAATATACCTTCCCATCTATGCCTCACAAAAACTACTAATATACCGAAAATAGCTAAAGAAAATAGATCGTAATCTTTATTGATGATGACTTTACTTAGCTTTTCAAAACCATTTTTCATGGTAAATGCAGCTTGAATTTCTTCTCCAAAATGAGTACCAAAAAGCTGTTGATAGCTTAACTCATTAAATAATAATGAAACAATCAAGAAAATAACAACTAAACTTATTATCCAAAGTAGTAAAGGGTACATCAATTTACTTCTTGGCTTCTGATTTGATTCAAAATTAATTTTATTGACATCAAATAGAACAAGTAAAATAATTGGGATTAAAAAAACTGTAAAAAATTTAATTTTTAAAGACAATGCAAAAAGAACACCGGAAATAATCAATAAATATTTTTGCTGACTCTTTTTGTAAATAAATAAAAAGTAGATAGAAATTACCCCTAAAGATAATGAAGGAATTCCGATCATAACAGCACTACTAAATCTGATAAACCCTGATGAAGCAGCCAATGATATTGCTCCAATAATAGCTGGGAATATTCCTAAAGAAATACGAATAGTTTCAAAGAAAAACCATATTAGTAATGCTGAAAAAATTACAGTCAAAAGGCGTGCTGAAAAAACAGATTTTCCAACTATACTAAACCATAATGAAAGCAGGGCTGGGAAAAAGAAAGGCTGATCGCTCCAAATTTCTGTCTGCGGTGAGTAACCTTGCATATAAAGTGAAGCCCTCATTAATTGAAGCCCCTCATCAAAATTGAGTTGGAATTCCTCCTTTAAGGGAACAACCATAGGTACTATGATAATTGCTAGTACTAGATACAGTAGAAGTAAAAATATGTACAATATTTTTCGTTTAATAATCATGTTTGGGGTGCATCTCAATATTTGCAAAAATACTTTTTTCCTATATATTCCCTGTTGCCTGTTGCTTTCCGGAGCTTTTGCCTAAAAGCGATAAATTTTTGGCTTTATTCAAAATTGAGATGCACCCCATTTTTGAGTTATGAATTTGATTAGTCAACTTAACTAAATATCTTAGTTTAGTCTAGCTTTGATTAAATTGTACTTCTCCTAACTATAACTGACAAAAACTTTGTATTGGAAATATAGCAATCCGCGCATAAGTTGCGGGTAATCAAAAAGTAGATAAAAAAACTGAAACTCCAATCTGTTCCCTGTTCCCTGTTCCCTAAAAGCGGTAAGATTTTTATACACAAATAAAATAGGATTGCTATAGTTCAATATTTACTGGATAAACCAGGTTTTAAGGATGTATTTGCCCTAATATTATTTTTAAGCGGTCATAATCATCTCTCAATAAAACACTCATATTTCTACCTGCCTGAACTAACCAATTACGGTCGGCTTTTCTCAGTTGATAAATTTCTCTAATAGTAGCAGCTACTAAAGCATCAACAGGAGCATTAAATAACTGTAATAAAGTCCGCAAAAAATCTAATTTTTCACTAAATCTAATTATTTCTTCTGATTCACATAAATAAACTGCTTGATGAATTTGAGGTGGACGGGGTGGAAGATATTGGTAAATTCTGCCATTTTCTGCTGTAGAACCATTTAATTCTTCTTGAGACTTAAAACCTACTATTGCTACCCTAAATTCTGTCTTCAACATAGCAAAAATTTGTGGTTGTTGTTCCCGTAACTGAGCTAAAGACATCCCTAAAGCTCTTGCTCTATGTACTGAATCAATAGGCAAGGTAGTTGCATAATAAACCACTCCATAAATCTGATTTCCTGATTGTTCATCCTCCGATTTTACCCAAGTACCAAAAGCAGGCATCATCGGAAAATCTAGCTCATCTGGTTCTAAACATTGAGCCAAAAATTCTGTTGTTGCTGTTTCTATTACTTCAGCTATGTAATTGTTCTGACGATTTGTATTAGCAAATTGGGGTAAAGGAAGACGCATAAGTATATAAGAAGGTGGTAGGTTGTAGGTGGTAACTTGTAGGTTTTAGGTGGTAGATGATTAAGATTTAACCCAAAAACTCATCTTGATGTTTTTCTACAATTAATAATTACCTCTCCTTAAAATTTATAGAATTGGAAAACAGAATTTTTTTCTTGATTTCCACAGGAAATAAAAGACTTTAAACCTGAATTATTAAGTAATGAAAAACAACTTAGTATTTACTAACTAAATTATTTGGCGTTGCTGAGTGGTAATGATTTTGAGATTAACTTTGGGCGCAAAACATCAGTTTTTCAATTTTACCTTCAGCTAATAGACATCTCCAAGAATCAAAAATCAATATCTATATCCCAAATAAATTATCAATTCTTTCCCCTCCACCGGAGGGGGAGGGGCGAGGGGTGGATTCCCTACTGCCTACAGCAAAGCTGCCTACTCCCTATGGGTGGAGTAGATGTCTAATTATCATTACATTTAAGCAACGCCAATTATTTTTTCTTGCCACCTGCCGTTGCATCTACTACAGGGGTTTTCATTTCGGTCACTGTAGTGACATTCCATGGAACTTCCCTACAGGATTTTGATTGTGGCGATGTAATTCATCAATATGAAAAGTGCTGTAACTCTAATTATGAGAGTCTAAATGTTACTAACTTATCCCAAAGTATTGAAGAAGGTTGTAGGTGGTAAATAATTAAGATTTAATCCAAAACATCATACCATTCTTGATGTTTTTCTACAATTAATAATTACCTCTCCTTCAAGTTATATAATTTGTTTTGCTCTTGATTTATTCTTGCAAATAAAAGACTTTCAACCTGAATTGTTCAGTAATGAAAAAAATCTAGTATTTACTAGCTAAATTATTTTTTCTTGCGACCTGCCGTTGCATCTACTAACTCTAATTCTGAGATCCTAAATGTTACTAACTTATCCCAATTTCCACCTTCAAATAATACAGCAGCTTTACCGTCACTTACTCGTTGAACTTGTCCTTGAAATCCATAATAAGTATCACTAATATTTTTAACTTTAACTGCTACACCAGGTAAAATCATAGTTTTCTACTCCTATCAAAAATTTTCTCAATTTTAGGAAAATGAAGGCTTTTCCATTGTAATATTTTTGGCATCTATAAATCTTATTTTATGCCAAAGCTACAACAGAAACTCTACCAGCAATTTTTTGAGCGATCGCTTTCAACTCTTGAGCTGAACTAGAGTTAGGAGCGCCAACTACAATAGGAACTCCACTATCTCCACCTTCTCTAACAGGCATTTCCAAAGGAACCCCTCCAAGTAGTGGTACACCTAGTTCCTCTGCTGTTCTTTTTCCACCACCAGAACCAAAAATGTCATACTTTTTCTCTGGCATATCTGGAGGGACAAAATAACTCATATTTTCAACTATTCCTAATACAGAAACCCCTAACTGCTGAAACATTTTTAGACCTTTGCGAGAGTCTAATAATGCCACTGTTTGAGGAGTTGTTACAATTACCACTCCAGACATAGGAACAGCTTGAGCTAATGTTAATTGAGCATCCCCAGTACCAGGAGGCAAGTCTACCAATAAATAATCTAAATCACCCCATTGCACTTGGTACAAAAATTGTCGGATAATTCCATTCAACATTGGACCACGCCAAATTACAGGTTGATCTTTATCAATTAAAAAAGCCATAGAAACCAACTTTACTCCATGATTAAAAGCTGGTTCCAGGACTTCTCCAGACTGTCCTGCTTGTACCATAACTTTAGCATCTGCTAGACCTAACATCGTTGGGTCGTTAGGGCCATAAATATCAGCATCAATCAAACCCACTTTAGCGCCCATTTGAGCTAATGCCACAGCTACATTCACTGCTACTGTGCTTTTACCCACTCCACCTTTACCACTAGAAACAGCAATAATATTTTTCACTCCATCAATACCTTGGCGGTCGGGTATAGTTTTCTGCTGAGGAGTCTCTGCTGTGACATCTACTATTACTTCCTTCACCCCGGGAAGTTGCTTGACAGCTTTTTGACAGTCTTCGACAATAAATTCTCGTAATGGACAAGCTGGAGTTGTCAATACTAAGGTGAACTCAACTTGTCCATCTTTAACTTTAATATTGCGAATCATATTTAGTTCCACCAAACTCTTTTGCAGTTCGGGGTCTTGTACTGGTCGTAAAACATCTAAAATAGATTGAGTCTCAGGTATAGTGGACATATAACATCCTTCAAAAATTAAATTTTTATTACATTATATCTGTTATTTGCAAGATAATGTTAAATATTTTATTCACTTAATTACTAATAATTAAATTAATTATTAATTTGATATTTTAATAAAAGTAATGAATCTTAACCTAAGAATTAATGTAATTTAGGTCGTCTAGAGAAATGATTGCCAATGAGATAAAAAATTAAATTTAGTAATTAGTAAAAGAATCAATAATAACTAGCTACAAAATCTTTTTTAAGCCATCAATAATTTATCGTCTGCAATATCATAATCATATAGTTTAGATGTAAATAAATAGGCAAGAGTAATTCAATAATTAAGAATTATAGTTGAGTATTTGACATCTTCTGATGACAAGATAGGTTGATTTACTCAAAAAAAACTGGAAAAAACAGGAAAATTTTACTAGACGATCGATAGCATGGTAGGATAAAAAGTCTGGAAAGATACATATAATTTTTAGCCAATTTGAAACACATATTGTACCTATGACAGCTTCCACTGAAACTCAAAAAACAACACCTCTATCTCTATCACTGGGTAGTACCCAAGGTCGAGTCAGTAAATTTATGCAGGATATACAAGATGAAATTTGTCAAGGACTGGAGCAACTAGATGGAATAGGCAAATTTAAAGAAGACCGTTGGGAACGCCCAGGTGGTGGTGGAGGAAGGTCTCGTGTAATTAGAGACGGTGCGGTTTTTGAACAGGGAGGAGTTAACTTTTCAGAAGTGTGGGGAGATAAACTACCACCAAGCATACTAGCACAAAGACCAGAAGCCGAAGGTCATGGTTTTTATGCGACCGGCACTTCAATGGTACTGCACCCTGAAAATCCTTATGTACCAACAGTGCATCTTAATTATCGCTATTTTGAAGCAGGACCTGTATGGTGGTTTGGTGGAGGTATAGATTTAACACCTTACTATCCCTATGCAGAAGACGCAAATCACTTTCATCAAACTATTAAAGCAGCCTGTGACAAAAGCCATAAAGAGTATTATCCTGTATTTAAAAGATGGTGTGACGAGTATTTTTACTTAAAGCATCGTCAAGAAATGCGAGGTGTAGGAGGTATCTTCTTTGATTATCAAGATGGTCAAGGAGAATTATACAAAGGGCCAGATAGTCAAGGACCAGCAGCAATCTATAGTCAGCAGTTAGGAGTTCCTGAATCTCGTAATTGGGAATCCTTATTTACATTTGTACAAAATTGTGGTATATCATTCTTGCCAGCATATAAAACAATAGTAGAGCGACGGCAACCCATGGAATATGGCGATCGGGAACGCAACTTTCAGCTATACCGACGTGGCCGTTATGTTGAATTTAATCTAGTGTATGACAGAGGTACAATTTTTGGATTGCAAACCAATGGTCGTACAGAGTCAATCTTGATGTCTTTGCCACCTTTGGTTCGTTGGGAATATGGCTACAGTCCAGAACCCAATACACCAGAAGCTGAACTATATGAAGTATTTTTAAAGCCTCATGATTGGGCTAACTGGAAACCAAATCATTAATTTATCTGAGTTAAACTACAGTTATATGGGCAAACACCATAGTTTATATCATCCCGAGGGAAGGGTCAGTGATTCATATTGAGCAAAAAACCCACACAACTCAGGACGGCACAACAGTAATCGTCCTAGCACCAACTGGACGCTTGGATATCACAACAGCTTGGCAGTTTCGCCTCAAGTTGCAGGAATGTATCTCCAAACTAAGTCGTCATGTAGTGGTCAATTTAGGTCAGGTTAATTTTATTGATAGTTCTGGACTTACATCTTTGGTAGCAGGCATGCGAGATGCTGACAAAGTTAACGGTAGTTTCCGAATTTGTAGTGTTCATCCAGAAGCCAAACTGGTATTTGAAGTAACCATGATGGATTCTGTGTTTGAGATTTTTGAAACAGAACAAGAAGCTCTTGATTATCGTGATGTCCGTGAAGGGAATAGAGCTTAAACAGTGTTGAGTTTAAGCAGAACTTAATCAATTTTATATCTAAACAAACTGTCCAGCAGAGTACTTCTTTAATAAATTCAAATTAGATTGAAATGGGATTACCAAGACCAGTCACAATACAGTAAAAGTATATAGCTGACAAGATGATTGTCAATTAGTCATCATAAATTGTCATTATTTTAGTAAGGGTATGTTGGGTTTTTCAGTCCTATTTACCATTATTATTTAGAACTATTGGTGAATTTTCCTTGGATTAAAGGCTGACAATTTTGTTTAACAAAAAGTTTTATGGTAAATCCACTGAATCTTCTAGAATTGGTGTCAGTAAAAGTTATCATAGTTTTTGTAGAAACTGACTTTTTGTTGATGACTAAATGCAGACATTAATTTGTTCTAGCTTGGCATCAGTTCAAAATCCCCAATCAGAATTTTAATTGCACTTGTTTAGAATGTGTTGTTTTTGCCTTATGGTATACCTTACTTGCAATTAATGCAAATTCAGTGGTTATGGATTTGTTATTTGGTTAAATATATATTTAAGTTGAACTCAGAGTTAAGCTTAATAATCTGAATGGCTGCCAATTATTAAAAACTGGTGGCCTTTTTTGAGAAATTAGAATATTACTGCACTACTTATAACATCAGTTCTGAACTAAAGCTACGACTTTTCATAAATTTATATAGCCCCAATAAAGCCCCCCAAGTACCTTTACCTGTTTGCGGATCTATACCTTTGTCATAACTAAGAAACTCTTGAGCGTTAACTTCAAAACCTAGTTAAACTTGGTAATATTGACTTTGATAGGTAAAGCCACAAACTGCATCAGGAGGTAGAATAGCTTGAAAATATTCATTATCTTGGCCATAGTTGTGATTGATCACTTCTAGAGTGCAACCAGGTAAAAACTTCATTTGGCTAGGTTTAAGCTGTTTAAGAATTTCTGGGTTTTTCCCCGACCCGAGAATAGAAGGCACATCTTTTGGTAAATAGTACTGAATTTGTAAGGATGTGGAACTATCTGAGGATGTGGGACTATCTGATAATTGTCGAAGTTGCATAATTCTAGGTCGATATGGTTGGTCTAATTTGAGAATATTTGCTTGCTCGGCAAATAAAGCAATGCTAGGTTCTGGAAACAGAGTAATAGGGACCGGTCTGTGCCATAGTCGAAGCTGAACATACCATGCGGGGTCTGCGATCGCCTGGGTAGAATTATCAAATTCGCCAGCAAGATATCTAGCTAAAGATATTAACTCTGGAGAAAATTCATATTGATTTTTGATTTTGATTAAAATAATTATACAGATTACCTCAAGTATTAATTTAAATAGCTTCTAGCTATGTAGTGGTTAGCATTTTGTGAAACATAAAATGAACAGTAAGTAAAAACTATCTACTGAAATTGCTATGGAGGCTTGGTAAAATAGACTCTAAGTTGCAATTGTTTTAGAGTATTCCGTAATCTTGAAGGCTGAAGGCTATTTTCAACTTTAAAATCAAAGAAAATTAATTATAGTTTTATGTTTAATCCTTACTTGTGCTATTTTTAACTAAATTATCATAATTTAAAGGTTGGAAGCGACAACTTTTAAAGCATTGACTGTAGCAAAGTTGTAAAATATATATAGTCTATATATACACAATATGCTACAACCAAATTTGTGATGGAAAACAATTACCTTGTTTATACCTGGTTGTGTCACCACAATTCCTAATAGGACTAATAGGAAAGACAAGGTAGTTGGCCTAATATTTGTGTAGTAGTTTTCGAGAAGATTAAAATAATTCGTACTTGGCCTTTAAGTTGAATATTATATTCAACTGTGCCATACAGTCACGATCAATTAAACCAGTAAGAACTAGGGCGTGTCATCAATTAAAGAGGTTGACATTAAAAGTATAGTATGCTTATGAAGAATAACTACAGGAATAATATGCTAAGGACTGCTCTAAATGACTAGACGTTATGGTTTGCGTGACGACCAATGGGAACGCATTCAACATTTACTACCAGGCCGTGAAGGAACTGT
>NZ_JAAHGU010000056.1:0-41603 GCF_010692685.1 Okeania sp. SIO2F5
GTAAACAATTTCAAGCTATAAACTGTAAATTATCAATACCATTACAGACATCCTTAAAACTTTAAGGTTTAGCGATCGCCTAATTTATGAAAAATACAGCTCATACAGTTACTTTTATATTACATTGCAAATATCTATGTAACATGTAAAGATGCCAGCGCTCATTGCTATAGTGGTACTTATATGAAATATAAAAAAGAATGCTACGAATAATTTCCCTGGTTAAAAGACTTTACTTAGGAATATCGATTTGACTAAAAACAGAGTTTTACTCTACTATAACGGCCGTTTGCTGGCGCACAACTATCGTTAACGTCCGTACAGGAGTCAGCAGAGTAGGTAGAAAGAAGTTTTTCGGTGATTAAATAGGAAGAAATGGGTATAATTTGCACTATTTTTTTGCTGAAAATTTACCCAAAAAATTTGAATTTCATACCTCAAATCAGCAACGCCAAGGATTTATACCTTTTTGAGGCAAAACTCTATGCTTGTATATATTTGAAGCTATTTTATGATTCTATTTTGTGTAAGTCTTATTAGTGGATCTTTGAAGTTGGGAGTGGTTTCGGCATCATCCCTAATGCGGACTTTACAGGGTGGGAAGAGTCTGAGTACGTTGTCGAATGAGACATAATTTTTTTTGTCAAGTTATAGCGCTGCCCACAGGCAACAGGCAACAGCGGTGCGACCCCGCGACGACGACAGTCGCAAGCGGTCGGACCCCGCGACGACGCCAGTCGCAAGGGAATGCCGACCAAGAGAGGGAATGCGCACCAAGAGAGGCAATAGGCAATAGGGGGAATAAATTGCTGATCATATAGAACCCATTTGAGATCTATATAATTATGGTAGTCAAGTCTTTTCGCGCATTAATTTTGAGGAAAATTCAGTTGAAGGAGTGTTGAATTTTTTGTATTATCTCTCCCCAAATCTTCCCTCTTAACCTTTTCTCTCTTACCTTCTGTCTCCTGTCTCCAGTATAGCTGTCTCCTAGTCAAAAAAACTTGATATTTATATGAAGATACGGTTAGGGGTTCTATAAGACTTTTAGCTATTGGACACCTCCTGCAATTTGTAAATATGCCAGCGCACATTGCTATAGAAAGAATTTCATTTTGATCGTACTAAATTTTACCGACAATTATATAGTTCATAACTATAATTAACTTTGGGTAAAATATCGGGATTCTCCCAACAGTTGAATTTCTCTAAATCATTTTCATTTACTTCTAAATTCACTGCCCATAAATCTAGAGGTATGGTTTTTTCTTTCAAGATTTGAGCAATTGTTGAATCTGGTAATAATGGTGATTTTTCTGTTTTTTTTGCCAGAATAAATTCTAAGGTTGGTGTTGGTAAATTAGTCTTTTTTTCGAGATGTTGAAAAGATAAACCAATAGCCATTAAAGCACGAATTTCTGAGTGAGTTTTATAACTCATGGCAATCAAGATTGGGGCTTGAGATTTTGTTTGAATGACTTGGGCTAATAAATCGGCTTGTCGTGATTTTTGATAGGCATAATTTGTAACTACGCTTAATGCTCCACATAATCCCATTATTAATATTATGACAACTACTTTTTTTCCTGTTGCTCTGAAAAAAGTCGGAATAATTTTAAACAGTTTGCTTCTTTGTTTTTTCTCTGCAATATTATTTTGCCAACAACTCGCCATAATTGACCCCAACAACAATAAAACTACAGGAAAATAAACAAAGCTATAACGAGCGACCAAAGATATATCTTTTCCTAAACCATAAATTACAAATAAAAATAGGAAGATGGCAAAGCCTAAAAACCATCCTAATATCTGAAGAGAAAGACCTGCTAATGGAGAGGCAATCTCTACTTTCCACCCTTGCCATAAACTAGGAAAAACCCAGACTAATACTAACAACATTGTCACGCCAGAAACAATGCTAATAAAAGTATTTGTTCCCTCCACTGGCAACATAAATATCATTGTTATTCCCCATACAAATAAACGCAGGATAGGTTGCCAGATTTCATCTAGGTCATAACTGGTATCGATCCAACTCGTCAAGTCATTGCCCGAAATACCTGTCACTGCTGGCAACCAGACTAAACAACCGAGCAAACTTCCCAACCCAACTGCATATATGCGCCACCAATAACGTTGAGAAAATTGTTTGATATCCCTTAGGAAAAACCCACCCATAACTAAGCCTTCCGCAGCTAGGGTTAATGCAAAAAAGTAGTGGGTGGCGATGCCTAAACTATTAATTATTACCCACAAACATCCTAACCATAAAGGTAATATTTTTTGCTGCTGAATACAGCGTATTGCTTCGATGAGACAAGCTAGAGAAATGATTATCCAGAGGATAGTTAGGGTGTAATGACGCGCTTCTTGGGCAATGTAGATGCCGAAAGGAGACACCGCCATCAGTGCAGCAGCTATTTGCCCCACTATCTGAGAGCGAAAGGCAAAGCAACCAAGGGCAAATATTGCCGGAATAGCTAATACACCAAACAAAGCACTGAGCGATCGCCCTACTGCTAATGATACTATTTCTCCATCTGAGGTAAATATTTTTAGCCAAAAATGAGTCAGCAGAAAATATAGAGGGGGATGAGTGCTTTCGGTCATTAGGTTGTGAATGACGTCGCTGTAGGGAGTTGTTGTGTCTAAGCATAAAGGTGAGAGGAGTTGTTGCCAAGTGATGACTTTATCTAGGGGAATCTCAAGAAAGTTATGACCGAGACTGTAACCTAAAGTGGATATTTCTATAGAGTCAGCGGGTTTGTCTGCCGAAAAATTGTAGCGGAGAATAGTACCTATTAGAATTGAGATGCTTAGTAGGAAATAGTTGAAGTTATTTGTTTTTAGACTTTTTCTGGTGTTAATTACGATTGCCAATTTAGTAGTGACCTCTTAATCTATTTGATACAGAAGATTCCACCAGGTGTGAGGTACACCCATAGCGTGCAAGATGCTATAGCGGGCAAAAGACCCGCACTGGGAACATTTAATTGTTAATATCTGTACTTTAGGCGTTGGTAATTAGTAAGATGATTTTCTAGCAGGGGTGATACTCATTACTTGCTCTGGTTAAAAATTTAGAGTGAGTCAGAAGGGGATTAGTCTGAAAGTTTCATCTCTTGATTTACCAACGCCGTACTTTATATACTTGGAATCTGCTGTATCTTTTTCATTTAACTTTTTGAATTTGACATCCTCCCCGGCCTAAAAGGCGCGGGGATTCCTACCGAGCCGTAGCCCCTCGGCGGGTTGACATTTCATAGGCTGCTGCCTCCTTGACGGTGGTCTTACGCTTGCCTCCACGTCCATTTAAAGTCTCGGATTGCCCACCCGCGAATATATTGATGGCTGCATTTTCATCTCGGTCATGTTTAGCACCACAGTTGAGGCATTCCCACTCCCTAATTGAAAGGTCTAGTTTCCCACCCTTAAATCCACAGCAAGAGCAGATTTGAGATGTTGCCAGCCATCTATCAATTACTCTAAATCCACGACCATATTTTAGAGCTTTTCCTTCTAGGAATGTTCGGAATTGTCGCCATCCCAAATCTGAAATCGCTCTAGATAATTTCCGGTTTTTAACCATTCCGGAAACGTTTAAATCCTCTAAAATAACTGTTTGGTTATCACGAATTATTTCAGTGGATAATTTATGTAGAAAATCAGTCCTTGTATCTTTCAGTTTGGCATGAAATTTTGCTATTCTCAACCGTGCCTTATCATACCTTTTAGACCCTATAGTTTTTTTAGATAATGATTTACTTAACTTCCTGTATTTATTGATTCGTTTCTTTAATGGTTTTGGAGCATCAATTTTCTCACCATTGCTCAAAGTTGCAAAAGTTTTAATTCCTAAATCTATACCTACTGAATTATCAGTTTGAGGCAAGATTTCCGGTTGTATTTCTACTACAAAACTTAGAAAATATCTATTGGCAGAATCTTTAATTACTGTTACTGACGACGGGGCAGCAGGTAGCTCTCTAGACCAAACTATCTTTAACTTACCAATTTTAGCTAAATAGACTTTATCTTGATGTAGTTTAAATCCCCTCAAGGTGAATCTCGCAGTTTGCTTAGACTTTCTAGTTTTTAACTTAGGGGGCCTTACAGGTTTACCCTTTCTTTTGCCTTTGGTTGAAGTAAAAAAGTTTTGATAAGCCTGGTTTAAATCGTTTAATGACTGCTGCAATGGTACAACTGAAACATCCGATAACCATTCTCTCTCTTCAGTTTTTTTTGCAGATGTAATAAACTGTTTTTGTCGTTCAGAATTAGTCGGTTTCTTCTCTCCTAATCTATACTTTTGTTGAGAGAAAGCCAGACTATCATTCCAGACAACACGAACACAGCCAAATAGTTTTGCTAATTTGTGTTTTTGTCCCGGTGTTGGATAGATACGATACTTATACCTAGCTTTCATAATTGCATTTTTAAACTAACAATATTCTAGCAGATTTCTCAACAAAAAACAACTAAAAAGTCGCCCTAAAAGGGCGAGGCTTCAAACCCAATTTTTCGGTGAAAATTTTAATTATCGCCATATCATATAATTATTTTTGATTTTATATTATATCATGTCTGGATAATTAGTTATAAAAAAACTTTCTCCTTCTCGTCTTCTTTCTTCTCTTTCTCGTCCTCTTTCTTCTTCTTTCTTCCCTCCTGACTCCTATACTTCGACAATCCGACACCTACCCTACCTAACTCATTGATCGTTTATTTATAACTGTTCAACGGGACATGATATTACTCATCAGGTGTTTATAGACAATAACAATAGTTTAATTATAGAATGTATTCTGTGTTATCTTAGTTTTTGTTGTCGCAACCAAGTATCTGCCAAAATCACATCATCTTCTAATAGACATCTGGTAAAAATCCAAAATAAAATCAATTATTATCCATAAATTATCAATTATTCCCCTCCCAGGAGGGGTTCGGGGTGGGTTCCCTGTTGCCTTCCGGAGCTGTTGCCTGTTGCCTCTTTTCTGGAGATGTCTAATAATTCTGGTACTTGAATTGCTTGCTGACCTTTGTTTAAGGTTTCGCAATTATAAAGAGTATCGCCAGCAAATAAGTTGAATCTTTGGTTTTCTGGCAATTTATAATTAGCTCTAGCAATCTCAATTGCTAAGTAAAATGAGTTTATTAGAACAACAAGAAGGGAAAGAAAATGCGGAATGTTAAAAGATTTCCCTTTGTTGAGCGTTGCTGAAATGTAATGGTAAGTAGCTGAAGGTAAAATTGAAAAACTTATGTTTTGCGTTGATACTTAATTTAAAAATCATTACCATTCAGAAACGCCTCATGTCCGTTGAATAGCGCGATCAAACTCCGTTCCTCTTTTCTACACAATGCTACGCAAACGCGATCAAAAACTTTCTTCTCCTCTCCCTTCTTCTTTCCTCCTGACTCCTGACTTCTCCAAAGTTATTTATAACTATTCAACCGGACATGATATAAATATTGTATTTCTGCTCAAGAAAGGTTTAAACTTAATTCAATGCCTTACCTTATAAATAGACAGAATGAAAAACATCAAACTTTTTTCCATGCTTCCCAAAGTTTTTGAGCAATTAGGTAAACTATTTAACAAAAGTTATATCAAACTAGGGGCGATATTAGCCCTGATTACTCTGATTGGTCTTTCGACTGTAAATCATCATGGGATATCGGTTGACGAGCATCTATATCTTAAAATTGTTCAATGGAATTGGGAATTCATTCAGGAAGGAAAAACAATACCATCAGATTTGAAATTTTATGGAATTGTTTTTGATAAGGTGGCTGAAATCATTTTTCAAGTTAAGCATTGGCTCGAAACTCATTTATTTTCTCGTCCTCCCTTAGAACCATACCTATCAGCAGTTGATTCAGAAATTCTGGTTCTCGATCGCTTTTTAACTAAGCACGTTTTTACCTTTTGTGTTTCTCTAATTAGCTACCTATCTGTCGCTGGAGGTATTACACTCCTTTATGGAAAAAAATGGGCTTGGTTAGCTCCTCTAATGCTCGCCCTTTTTCCTCGATTTTGGGGACATAGTTTTTTTAATCCTAGAGATATTCCTTTTGCTGCTTTATTTAGCCTTTGTATTTATCTAGGAGCATATATTGTTGAAGAAATCAAACAAAACTCAAATTCACCATTTTTTTTGGGAATTCAGCGCACTAGCATTAGAGCGATAGGCTATGGTATTTTAGTAGGGTTGCTCAGTGGTATTCGGACTGGTGGGTTTATGATGTTGGGATTTGTAGGGTTGGTATCTTTAATATTAATTCCCCGAAACAATATAGGAAAATTTCTCAAATTTTACCTAGTTAATTATGTTTTAATGACGGTCAGTTGGGCGATCGCTCTTTTCTGTGTTACCCCCTCTTCTTGGTCAAACCCTTTTCGTTGGTTTTGGGATGCCATCAGCTATTTTTCCCAACATGAATGGCCTGGATCGGTTTTATTTAAAGGAGAATTTATTAAAGGTTCGGAACTACCCTGGGATTATCTTCCTACCTGGTTTCTGATTACGACTCCTTCAATATTTCTATTTTACTTTTTGTTAGGTTTAATCGGTCTAACTAGAAAATATCATCAATTTAGCGATCGCCAAAAAGCCTATATTCTTCTGGTGATTTTGCAAATCTTTCTGTTGCCGATGATTGCCATTATCAAAAGTTCTACTATTTATGATGGGTTAAGACACTTTTTGTTTGTAATTCCGGGAATGGCGATCGTCACAACGATTGGCTTCATTTGGAGCTACCAACAGATTTCTCAACCCAGGTTTAAGCGTTGGTTAGTAGGGGTCACTTTACTAGGAGTTCTGATTATTCTGTTTGATATGGTAACAATACATCCTTATGAGTATATTTATTTTAATCGAGTTTTTGGAGGATTACAAGCTGCCCATCGGCAATATGAAACTGATTATTGGGCATTAAGCATGAGAAATGGTATAGAATGGATTAATCAGAATGGTAAAAAAGGAGCGATCATAGCTGTTCCAAGATGGTGGAGTTTATACTCCGCAAAACCATTTGCGACATCTGATTTTACTGTCATCGATCAAAACGAGTTAAAAAAAATGAAATTAGAACAACCTGATTATTATTTATATTTTTATCGTTTCAAGTATGAAGAAAATTTTCCCAGTTGCGATCCTGTTTATTCTGTCACTCGTAAAGGTGTTCCTTTAACAACAGTCAAAGACTGTACAGCTAACACAGATGAATCATATTAAATACACAGAATGAAAAATATAAAACTTAATTTCAGCATTTTCCAGAGGTTTTGGGCAATTGGTAAACTATATTGGTGGGAATCTCCAGAGAAATGGCGAGCAATTGGTTTATTTATATTGCTGCTTTGTCTTCTCAGTTTAGATTCAACTATAGGACTTAATCAACTCAAACAACAAGGAGAATTAATCTCTGCTTTAGTTGATGGGGACTCTGAGAGATTCTGGAAATCTGCATTTTTCTATATTGGTGCTTCTATTGTGTTAGCTATTACTGTTGCTACTTGGCAGTATTTAGAAGATAAAATTCGTTTGTATTCCCGAGAGTGGTTAACTAAATTTTATTTAGATAAGTATTTCCAAAATGATTGCTTCTATAAAATCAATACCCTCTATCGAGAAATTGATAACCCCGATCAGCGAATTGCAGAAGATATTGCATCATTTTGTCATCGTTCTGTAACTCTATTTAGGCAGTTTGCCTTAGCAATTTTTAACTTGTTTGCATTTGGAATTCTACTTTGGGAAAAATCAAAATTATTGGTTCTGATTTTAGTCATATATTCTGTAGGAGGTATGCTAATTACAACTATAGGTTTTGGTAAAATTTTGATTCCAATTAAAAAAGAACAACTGAAACGAGAGGCAAATTTTCGATTTGGTTTAGTGAGAATTCGAGAGAATGCTGAATCAATTGCTTTTTATAATGGAGGCGATAGAGAATTTAGCTACATTAAGCAGGTATTTGCTCCGGTTTTAAGTATTTATAATAAAGTAATTACTTGGGAGAGAAACTTAGATATTTTTCAAAACATATACAATTATATTACCTGGATGTTACCTGCTTTAATTATTGGTCCGAGAATTTTGGCAGGGGAACCAGGGTTGGAAGTGGGAGCAATACAAGAAGCTAATGGAGCTTTTGGAAGGGTCTTTAGGTCTTTGAATATCATAGTTAGGATGTTTGAATTTCTCACCAGTTTTATTGCAGGAATTGAACGTTTAGAGAGTTTTGTTAAAGTTCTAGAAGAACCAAAAGCATCACCAGTCGAGGGTAGTACAATAATTGATACTGTTGAAGATTCCCGTTTAAGTTTACAGCATCTTACTTTGCAAACTCCTAACTATCAAAGAACTTTAGTTAAAAATGTATCTATAGAATTACAACCGGGAGAAGGACTTTTAATTGTGGGGGTGAGTGGTAGTGGGAAGAGTTCTATTTTGCGAGCGATCGCTGGTTTGTGGAATTCTGGAACTGGGACAATTTACCGACCGAAACTAGAAGAGATTCTGTTCTTACCACAACATCCTTATATGATTTTAGGTTCTCTACGAGATCAACTGCTATATCCACGCACTGACTTAAATATCTCTGATGAAATAATTTATCGAGTGCTTAACCAAGTTAATTTGCCAAAATTAGCAGAAATATTCGGTGGTTTAGATACCGTTGAAGATTGGGAGAATATGTTGTCAATGGGAGAACAACAGCGGGTTGCTTTTGCTCGTTTGTTGTTGACTCAACCCCGTTATGCAATTTTAGACGAAGCAACGAGCGCTCTGGATGTGCAAAATGAACAAAGTCTTTACCAACATTTGCAAAGTTTATCGACTACTTATGTTAGTGTCGGACACCGACCAACTTTGTTACAATATCACCACCAAGTTTTGGAAGTTATGGGTGATGAAACTTGGCGAGTGACTTCTGCACAAGATTATAAGTTTATGCCAATTCATTAAAATAGGGAGATGGGAGATGGGAGATGGGAGATGGGAGTAGGGAGTGTGGGGAGATGGGAAGTATGGGAAAAAATTAAAAAATGTGGTAGTGGTACATTGTAATGGTATAGGCAGTGGGAGCATCTTGCTCCCATTCTAAGTTTTCCTGATCTCCACCTACCATTACGCGAGCAGGACTACCAAAAATGGCGTTGGTAAAGCGCGTGTATGATATTAATCTTAATTACTTAGGAGTCAACCCACCCCTCGCCCCTCCCCCTCCCAGGAGGGGAACAGGAGTCAGGAGTCAGGAGGTAAGAAATAAGAAGAAAGAGGAATAGAAGGAGAAAGTTTTTCGGGAAGCGTAAAGGTCGCGGAGTTTTATAGCGCTCTTATCCGGAGATAATATCATACCTCAAATTACCAACGCCCCAAAAATATATATCTTCACCATTACTATGCAGGACTACCAGATTTTTTTATACCGAATTAAGCGAATTTGATATAATTGATAATTTATGGATAAGAATTGATTTTATTTTGGATTTTTGGAGGTGTATATTAATATTTACAGCATTTTCCTAAAAATAGGGAGTAGGGAATAGGGTGTCGAAAAACAATTCGACCTCAGTAACTTGAGAAACGCTATATAATTAGAACTTACGCAATCAAACATAATTTAAGGGAAAAAAGATATGAAAAAAACAATTAAAAAAGCCTTTTTAGACACAGAAGACGGACAAATTTTTTACCGAATAGGAGGAGAAGGAGAACCTCTGGTTTTACTTCACATGACTCCTCGAAGTAGCGATGAATTTAAAGAGTTAATGGCAATTTTAGCCCCTAAATATCGTGTTATTGCTATGGACTTAATGGGGTTAGGAAATTCGGATCAACCTCCTAGAGAATATTCTATTGCAGACTATGCTAAAACTGTTATTTTATTGTTAGATGAATTAGGGATTCAAAAATGTAGCATTTTGGGCAGTTTAACAGGGGGTTATATTGCTGGAGAAGTTGCCGTATCTTATAGCGATCGCCTGAATAAATTAATTCTTTGTAATGTTCATGGTTTTGATGCAGAAGAAGCAGAAAAAATTGGCGAAAGGTATAGGCAAGGATTTACCATAAAAGAAGATGGTTCTCACCTCATGGAAAGATGGTTAACGCGGAGTAACTATCTGGAAGCAGAATTAAATCACCGTTGTCTTATTGATGATTTAAAAACTTTTGGTAGACCTATTTATACTGGTTTAGCAGTTAGTAAATATTGTGTTTCTGCCCAAGAAAGGTTTAAACTTATTCAATGTCCGACCTTAGTTTGTACAGGAGCTAAAGCATTAGAACCTATTGAAAAATATGGTTTAGCAAAAGCAGAAAATCAAGGTTGGTTATCTGAAGCAATTCCCCATAGTCAAGCTTTTGAAGTTGAAGGGGGAACCATTTGTATGATTAATCAAAGGGCTGAAGAAATATCTAGAGTTGTTATTGATTTTTTAGATAACTGTTAAAGGAAAAAGTAACCTATTAGGAGTTTAACTTATGAGTTCTATTGACGAGACTACAGAAACCCATGAAATAACAAAAATGACTAATCTCTATGAAACTGACTTTGTGGAGTGGACTATTAAACAAGCTCAAGCATTAAACGATCACGATCTAAAAGCTCTTGATTGGAACAATTTAAAAGAGGAAATAGAAGACTTGGGAAAAGAACAAATTCATGCTGTCAGTAGTTTTATCAAAAGGTTAATTGAACACAAACTTAAACTAGACTATTCCTCTAATATTTATCCTCGAAACCACTGGCAAACTGAAATTAACAACTTTCAAGATGAAATTGAGAGAAGACTAACTAAAACTCTGTTAAACAAAGTAGATATAGATAAAGAGTACGAAAGAGCTAAAAGATTAGTTTTAAGTGAATATAAGTTAGACCTTCCCGATCAATGTCCTTATACTTTTGCAGATTTAATGCAAAGATTACCAGAAAATTGACAAGAATAATCATAAGTTACTGTTAATTTTTTTAGACAAAAATGTAGATGAGGAGAAATTAAAATTATGAAAATAAAGAGAGCATTTTTAGATACAGAAGACGGGCAAATACATTATCGAATTGGAGGAGAAGGTGAAGCACTAATTTTGCTACATCAAAATATAAAAAGTAGCGATGAATATCGAGAATTAATGCCAAGATTAATTCAAGAAAAAAAGTTAGTTATTGCTGTGGATCTTTTAGGTTTTGGTGAATCGGATAAACCTCCCAGAATGTATTATATAGAAGACTACGCCAAAACAGTTACTTTACTTCTAGATAAATTGGGAATCAAAAAAGCAAATGTTCTTGGGCATCATACAGGTGCTTTCGTAGCAGCAGAAGTAGCAGCAGCATACCCAGAAAGAGTTAATAAACTGGTGTTATCTTGTATTGATTATTTTGAGGAAGAGGAAAGAAAAATACTTTATAATAGGTTTTCTAATGCTTTTGAAATTAGAGAAGATGGTTCTCACCTGACAAACAGATGGCCTGTTCGTTTAAGCTATGTAGGTTCAATAGAATTAAATCATCGTTGTTTATTAGATGAGTTTAGATGCCATGGTTATCCTCCCTATGGTCCTTTTTCAATAATGAATTATGCAGAGAAAAGCTTAGAAAGATTTGGATTAATTAATTCTCAAACCCTAATCTTGTCCGGAACTGAAGACATCAAACAACTAGAAAAATTAGGACTTGCAAAATCAGAAAATAGAAAACTAATTACTCAAACAATTCCTAATGCTAAGAAAGTTGATATTGAAGGTGGTACAATTTACATGATGAATCAAATGTCTGAAGAAATTGCTAAAATAGTGGTGGATTTTTTAGATAATTAGAGAATTAATAATTGTATTTTTTGTTCAGTTATAAGCGATATACATAAGATAAAACCCTCCCAGGTTTTGAAATATCCCGATAGACTCGAACAAATGCTAAAAAACCATCATCAGTAATATTTCTAGGAACAGTTGAAAAACTCGGACAATAGTGAAACCAATTCTTAATCAATTGATAATTACCTAGATTCATATACCCGACTAAAGTATATCCTTCTTCGTTATAACTTTGAATTGCTGGATAATGTCCATAATAATGAGGGAGAATAGCGATTAACCACACACCTCCCCCATTATTATCTTTCCTTAAATACTTCTTTTTAGCCACTTCAAATTGGCTAGTTTCTGTTTTTCCCCAAGGTAAAAATTTACTATCCAATGCTGGAATAAACTCATTAATTATAGCATTAGGATCGTCTATTTCTGAAGCTTGATATTTAAAAGGAACTACTCCATTTTCCATCCAAAGAATTTCTAGAGGTTCATCTCCTAAAACCTTCCAATTATCAACTCTAACTCCAGCAGGAATAAAAGAGTAACTATGTTTATCTAATTGCCATTCTCCTATTTGAATAACTCCACTCAGAACAAAAAAAAATTTCTAGATCGGCTGTAAATATTCCTGCGGGAGCTGTAAATTGAGGGGGTAAACTTACCCTTGATGTGGATGCACCACAATTATGCCAAGATAGTAATCTTCTTGTTGCGAAAGGGACAGTTTCTGGCATTCCCTGGATGCGCCAATCTAAAATTTCTGGTACAGTATTAGAGTCGAAAATTTGGTATTGACGAGGGATAAACTGAGGAGAAATTGCTGTACTTCTCCCAGATAAATTCATCCGTCCTCTACCATCTCCTCCCCAGTCTTCTTTAATTGATGGTACTTCAAATTCACTATTGCTATTTTCTTGGTTTTCGCCCATCATACTTTAGTCCCCTGTTGAAATTGGTATTTTTTAAGTAAACTATAATGTAATCTATAGTTCTTTGAAATGGCAAGTTCCACTATGCAAAATTAATTTAATATGTTGGTGGAGGTAGAAAATAAAGAATAGGGAATCAAAAATATATCTGAGTAGTAAATATCTTAATAATTGTGTCTATCTATTTATCCTGAAGGAGATAAAATAGACTAATCTAAATATTAATCTCTGAACCTAAAACTTAACTATTTTAAGAATTATGAAAGTTGCTTTAATTACTGGTGGAACTCGTGGAATAGGGTTAGCTATTTCTCGTAAATTAGCTGAAGATGGTTTTAATCTGATCCTGGGATATCATTCTAACCATGATGCTGCTCTTGCAGTTAAAAAAGAGTTAGAAAAATTGAATATTAAGGTTATTACTGTAGCTGGAGACATCAAAAAATCTGAAACTGTTAATGCTTTATTTCAGGTAGTTGAAGAAAACTTTAATAGTCAACTCACAGCTTTTGTTCATGTCGCTGGTTATGCTATTACTGCAACACTACCAGGAAATTTTACTTTTGAACAGTATGAAGCAGCTCAAGAAATTTATCCTAAAGCATTTATTCGTTGTATTGAAAAAGCCTTAAATTATATGGTTGATGGTCAAGGTAGAGTAGTTGTTATTTCTGCAACAGGTGTTCATAACCCAGGGAAAGTCTATGGAATGGCAGCACCAGCAAAAGCAGCAATGGAAACCTTAGCTAAACATTACGCGATCGCTGTTGCTCCACGGGGAATTACTGTTAATATTATTACCCCTGGTTATATCAAAACTCAAGCTTGGGATGGCTATCTCGATAAAGTACCTTATATTGATAAAATTCCTCCCCAAGTAACTCCCATGGGAAGATGGGGTCAACCCGAAGATATCGCCCCTCTGGTTGGGTTTTTATGTTCTCCAGAAAGTCAATTTATTACTGGTCAACATATCTATGTTGATGGTGGGTTAGAATTATCTTTATTTTGGAATATTCATCGGTTTAGTCAAACTCTATAGCGCTACGCGCTAGGGAATAGGGAATAGCAAACTGTAAAAGGATTTTAGGATTGAAAAATGTCCGGACCAATTCTTGTAGTGCTATAGAACCCCTGATCGTATCTTCATAAATATGCGCGTTTTTTTAGCTAGGAGACAGGAGACAGGAGACAGAAGACAGGAGGTAAGAGGGAAGATGTGGGGAAAAATAATACAAAAAATTCAACACTCCTTGCTGATGATTTTTCCTCAAAATTGATGCGCGAAAAGACTTGATAACCATAATTATATAGATCTCAAATGGGTGCTATAAAAGCAGAATAATCGATGATCGTGATGAAAACCGCGATCATCAATTTTCTGGCAATCTTTTCATCAAATCTTCAAAAGTATAAGGACAAATATCGGGTAAACTAACATCATATACTTTTAAAACTTTACGCTTTGCTCGCTCATATTCAGGTTGAATATTGATTTTATTTAATAGGGTATTAGTAAGTCTTCTCTCAATTTCATCTTGGAAATCATCAATTTCATCAATCCAATGTCCGCGCGATTGGATATCATTAGTGTAGTCTAGCTTTAATCTGTGAATTATAATTTGTTTTAAAAAGCTATGAACTGCATTAATTTGCTCTTTTCCCAAGTTGTCTATCTCCTCTCTTAAATTCTCCCAATCAAGTGCTTTTTCATTATGTTCACTCAAAGCTTTTGCTTGTTCTTCTGTCCATTGAACAAAATCTGTTTCATATAGATTAGTCATTCTAATCTTTATATTGGTTTGTCTAGTCACGTCAATAGAATTCATCAGTAAAACTCCTAATTATATTATATCCGTTTAAATAGTTATAAATAAACGACGGAGAAGTCAGAATTCAGGAGGGAAGAAAGAAGAAAAGAAGGAGAAAGTTTTTTGATCACTATATTAGATTTTTAATTTGCTGGTGATGCATTGTAATTATTTTTGTTACCAGAAACGGTAGTGGGAGCATCTTGCTCCCTTATTAGCGGGCAGGATGCCCGCACTAGGCATTGCTTCTTCCTATTTACCATTACGCTCCGCAGAACTACCCTTAATTTTATAACTCTCAAGGAACTACAATAATTTTTCCCATCAAACGACGCTCCTCCATTTTCGTCAATGCTGCTGACACTCCCTCCAGACTGACTACTTCCTCGATGGTCGGTTGCAACTTTCCCTGCACAAATGCTGGTATAATTAAATTTTTGAGAGTTTGCCAACTTGCCTGATAATCACTGTTATACCAAAGGGCAATACCATAAACAGCAATATTGCACCCCAGTAATTTTCCCATTGGTAAAGCAGCATCTAAACCAGTAGTCGTACCATAGCAAGCAATACGACCATTATTAGCTATAACTTCTAAACAGTCAGCAAATGTCACTTTACCAGCACCATCCACTGCCACCTGTACCCCTATATTATTTGTAATTTTTCTGACTTCAGAAACTACATTTTGGTTGCTATAGTCAATACCATAGTCAGCACCCAGTTTCAACAGGTATTCCACTTTAGCTCTATTACCAGCAGTGGCGATAACTTTTGCTCCCAATAATTTCGCTAGTTGTATTGCTGCTGTCCCCACACCACCACTACCAGGATGGACTAATACCCACTCTCCTACCTGAACTTTTGCCCGATAGATGAGAGCTAAAATAGCAGTCAAATAGTTAATAGGTAAACTCGCAGCTACTTCAAAAGATATATCATCAGGAATAGGTAATAATTCTGTTGCTGGAGCGATCGCCATTTCGGCAAAACCTCCTTTAACGTGTCCTACTACCCGCATTCCTGGCAAAAACCCTTCAACTTTTTCCCCCACTGCATCAACTATACCTGCTGCTTCTTGACCCAAAATTTGAGGTAGTGCATTATTCCCTGGTCTTTTATATTTTCCGTAGGTCATTTGCAGGTCTGAGTTATTAATTCCTGCTGCTCCTACACGCATTCTAATTTCACCAATATTTGGTGGCGACATTTCTGTTTCTTCTACTCGAATACCAGTAATACCTGTATATTCATGTATGCGAACTGCTTTCATTTTTGGTGTATTATTTAAACTATTTGGTTGTCCTGCTCGCGAACGTGTGAAGATATATATTTTTTAATTTCTGACCACACTCCCCATCTCCCCATCTCCCCATCCCCCCCATCTTCCCTCCTGACTCCTGACTCCTGACTCCTGACTCCTGACTCCTAATTTAAGACTCTTTCTTCTTTAATTATTGTTCGTTTAACTATTTGATGATTATTAAACCAATGCCAAGTTCTAGCGCGATGATTATTATCGGGACTAATATTAATCATTTCATAGATATATAAATCTGGCATTCCTTTATATGTAATCCACAAAATAATTGTTGAATCATCTACTTCCCAAGCATAACCATCCAACCTTTCTGTATCAAACCAAATTTTTTTATCTCGATATATTCCAGGAAATTTATATTCTTCTTTTTTACCATCTTCCCACTCATAACGATTAGTTTGAAAATAGGGATATTCTCCATTATCTGGAAATTGACAAGTTAAATGAGAACTATGGCGATCGATAATATTACCCTGATTATCTACTATTGTATATGTTCCTTTCCAATCTCCTTCATGACGGACTAATACGGACATTTCTTCTCTAATTTTGGACATAATCTAACTCCTGATGGGACAAAGATAATTATGTTATAGCAGAAGGAAGAAGGAAAAAGGAAGAAGGAAGAAGGAAGTAAGTTTGTAGGTTGGGTTGATGCCAGGTTAGCGGAGCTTATCCTCCGGATAAACCCAACAAAAACAGGTAGATGTTGGGTTGCACTACCGCTTTTAATGTTCCACAGACGATCAACGGTGCGTTACGCTTTGCTAACACACCCTACTAGACCGACACAGCTAAAACTGTGCAATAGGGAGTAGGGAAGAAAGATATTTGTTGGGTTTCGTCCCTCAACCCAACCTACACTTATTGCACCATTTAAAGTGTGTCAGTCTACTACTACAATTCTTTTAAAATCAGGAATTGACAGAAATTAAATTGTAGATATCCAAATATATTGGGCAAAAATTAAAGGAATAAAAATTAACTATGGCAAGTAAACTCTGGCGGAATATTTGGCAATTTCTCAACACAGAAATAGAATTGAATTTATCGGAAACTGTTAAAGGTGGGGTTGAGTCAGCTAAGGCGGTTTTGGAAATAGCAAAAGCTCTACAAGAAAATCAGGATGCTAAAGAGTTAAAACCTTTTATTGAGAAATATTGATTCACTTTTGGATGTACTAAATTCTCCCCTGGGAAAAGTTGCAGGAGCGGGTTTACCTTTTTTGCCTATTGCAACTGGAATTATTACTTTTATTATTGAAAAAACTCGTCAGGAGCCAACTTTAGAAGATGAAGTACAATTGGTGGCTCAGGTAGCTTATTTAGAAAGTTTACGAAGATTTTTAATAGACCATTCTGAAATATCGGAAAAACTGACAGAAACTGAGGCATCGGAAGCGGTACAAAAACAGATTAAAAAATTGGATGAAGAAATAGATTTTAATGACAAAGGACCTGGGAAAATTTTGGTTAGTTTCTATGATTCACCTTTGATGGAAAAGTTTGATGAAATTTTGATTGAACGTTTTAAAGAATCTGGTTTAGCTGAAAATAAAGCCAAAATTGTTGCCGAAAGAATTTCTCGCAGTACCCACCGTTATATGAAATAAGCAGTGGTAGAGGTGAAAGACAATGCTAAGAAATTAGCCGGAATTTATGGATATGGGTGGCAACGAGATTTGGAAATTTATGGCAGTATCGATAAGTATTTAGAGAAGAATATTGCTACTAAACCAGACGAAGAAGTATTTGATGAAAAATTCACTTTTAGGCAAATTTATGTGCCACTGTTGGACAATAGTTAGCCTTGCTAATTCAATCTAAAAGTATTGAAAGATAAAGGTTTGACCATTGATTTTTGAAGTAGCATTCTCACATCTGTACCGCGATAGCGATCGCTGATTTTCAGACTTTATTGATGTTTGATTTATCTGTTGGACAATAGTTAGCCTTGCTAATTCAATTTAAAAGTGTTGAAAGATAAAGGTTTGACCATTGATTTTTGAAGTAGCATTCTCACATCTGTACCGCGATAGCGATCGCTGATTTTCAGACTTTATTGATGTTTGATTTATCTGTTGGACAATAGTTAGCCTTGCTAATTCAATTTAAAAGTGTTGAAAGATAAAGGTTTGACCATTGATTTTTGAAGTAGCATTCTCACATCTGTACCGCGATAGCGATCGCTGATTTTCAGACTTTATTGATGTTTGATTCATCTGTTGGACAATAGTTAGCCTTGCTAATTCAGTCTAAAAGTGTTGAAAGATAAAGGTTTGACCATTGATTTTTGAAAAAATTACCGTAGAAAAATACATATTATAATATTTATATCAAAGCAATTTGAAGGAATAAAAATCATGTCAGAACTACAGGAATTAAGAAAAAAATCTCTGAATTTATCAGTAAGCGATCGCCTGTTATTACTTAAGGCAATTACAGATTCTTTGAATGAGGAACTTCGCCCTCGGCCAGAGTTACCTCCTGATTTCTTAGACAAGTTCCGAGGCATAGGAAAAACAGATAGTCCACCTCCAAATGATGAGGAAGTTGAAGCTATGCTAGAAGAACGTTTAGTGGAGAAATATTTAAAATCCCGAGAAAAATACATACTATAATATTTAGATAAAAGCAATTTGAAGGAACAAAAATTATGTCAGAACTACAGGAATTAAGAAAAAAAGCTCTGAATTTATCAGTAAGCGATCGCCTCTCTTTACTCAAGGACATTACAGATTCTTTGAACGAGGAATTTCGCCCCCGTCGCGACCTCAAAGCTGCTATAGAAGGTTTGCGAGGTATAGCAAAAACTGATGACCCGCCTCCGACTGATGCTGAGGTTGAGGCGATGCTAGAGGAACGCCTAGTGGAGAAATACTTAAAATGAAAGTTTTAATAGACACTAATATTGCCCTTGATTTTCTCCTACAGAGAGAGCCATTTTTCGGCGATGCTGATGCTTTATTTGAAGTTATTAAAAATCAGCAAATTGAAGGTTTTGTGACAGCAACAACCTTAACTAATATTTTTTATATTGTCAGAAAACAAACCAAAAGTATTGAAAGAGCAAGAGAAGCAGTTGCTATGACATTAGCATTAGAAATTTGTGACGTTAATCGTAATATTTTAGAAACTGCTTTTGCTTCTAATTTGAGAGACTTTGAAGATGCAGTGCAATTAGCTTGTGCTTATGCTAAGAATCTTGATGCTATTATTACTCGTAATGCTGATGATTTTGCTGGTGCAAGTCTGCCTATTTTGTCAGTTCAACAGTTATTTGAACAGATAAATAATTCTTGAGTAATATTATATTCGGACAATAAAGTCTTTGTTTGTAGTTGCACTTCAGCGCTGCTAGATATATTTGAGGCGCTAAAGGGCAACTATGAGCTGTTATTATAAGTGTTGGTAGTCCTCAATAGTAATAGTATGCAGGAACTAAGGAATATCTTATATCATGTTCCCCCTCCAGGGGAGCTACGAATTGCGGATAATCAGTTATAATAAAATTTAAGGACTCCGGGTATCGACAGTACCAAACAAATACTTAAATTATCAATACTATTCTCGAATATTTGTTCTTTTTCTCCTTTCTTTCCTCCTGACTAGGTCCTTCCCCTCCTGGGAGGGGTTAGGGGTGGGTTGACTCCTGACTCCTCACAACAGTCATTTATAAGTATTCAACCGTTAGCGTAGTTCCCCCTCCGGGGGAACATGATATTACACGGGAGCAAGATGCTCCCACTGTTATGCTTCGTCAAAAAAATAATGACAATGCACGACTATTACTGTAATCTTTCCTTCAAATGTTCCCCTACCCGCAAAGCATTAGCAATAATTGTCAATGCAGGAGTCACTGCCGAACTTGATGGGAAAAAACTGCTATCCACAACATATAAATTATCCACATCGTGGGTACGACAGTTAATATCCAAAACTGATGTTTTCGGGTCTTCCCCAAACCGACAAGTACCACATTGGTTTGCTACAACCTCAATGGGAACTTCCCCACGGGGATAAATGCTGCCGCGCTTCAAGACAGAATTTCCTACCTCTTTGTCTACCAACTTCAATACATCCATCCAACGATGTACTAGGCGATCGTGTGCTTCCCAGTTATTGGGAGTGTAATGGAAAAACAGTTTATCCCCTTTGACTTCAACTCGGTTATTGGGGTCTGGTACTATTTCCGAATGCAACCACCAACCAATGGAACGTAATGCTAACTGCTTCAACCCAAACCCTGGCATCGCTTTTGCTAACACAGATAAAATGGGTGGAGACTCAGCAAAAGTAATATCTTGCAGCAGACCACCTGTATTTTCTATGTGACCCATGGGATAGGCAAAATTCTCATCCCCCCAATAAAAATCATTCACACTCACACTTCTGAGAAAGTTCCCAGAGTTTGGTTTAGGACTAGGTTGCACTACGGCAGTCATCAGATGTTTCATCAGGTTGCGTCCCACTTGTCCGGAACTGTTTGCTAAACCATCTGGATGTTTTTCATTAGCAGAACGTAATAGTAATGCTGCTGAATTTACTGCTCCACAAGCAAGTACGACAATATCGGCAAAAAATAGAAATGATTGTTTGCCAATTTCTACTTCTACTGCTTTAACTGTGTTACCCGATGAGTTGGTGAGTAAACAGACTACTTTTGCATTAGCTTTAATAGTAATGTTAGGAGAGTCTAGCAGTGGTGCAATACCGAAGACTTCCGAGTCTCCAGTGGGGTCTTCCTCTTCGCGGGTAAGAGTTAATGGTAAAGTTTCTGGATGTAAACCTTGCCCGGCGATCGCATCGACAACTTTTTTAATTTCTGGATCGTGGTCAACTGCGGGATAAGGATATTCTGCACTGTGGGTAGGTTCGGTTGGGTCTTTGCTAACTTGACCGTGAACTTTATAAAGTTTTTCTGCTTCAGTGTAATATGGTTCAAAGTCTTTGTATTTGAGACACCATTCTGGAGAAATTCCTTCTTGATGTTTTACTGTTTCAAAGTCTTTTTCTCGCATCCTAATGAGAGCAGCACCATAGATTTTCGTATTGCCACCTACGGCATAATTTGTCTGAGGAGAAAAGGGTTCGCCTGCGTTGTCATACCAATTTTCGGGGGCACGATAAAGTTCTTTTTTGAAGATATCAACGTTAGCTCTATTTTGAATTTCTAGGGGCATGAAATCACCCCTTTCTAAGATGAGTATTTTTTCCCCAGTACTAGCAAGTTTAGAGGCTAATGTTCCTCCTCCTGCACCTGTACCGACAATAATTACATCATAATGTTGGTCATCAATAATCATTTTATTCTTCCTTTAATATTTTTTTTGAGGTGTATTGAAGAAGTCAAAAGTCAAAAGTAAAAAATAAGATTGTATAGTGCTACTTAGTAGTGGATAAGGGAGAGTCTC
Source organism: Okeania sp. SIO2F5 (assembly GCF_010692685.1). NCBI lineage: Bacteria > Bacillati > Cyanobacteriota > Cyanophyceae > Oscillatoriales > Microcoleaceae > Okeania > Okeania sp. SIO2F5. Next base: position 21,303 of record NZ_JAAHGU010000056.1, read on the forward strand.
TTGTTGTCAAGATTCTGTTTTCTTGAAAGTTATTTGAATATTTGAAATAGACATTTCCAAAAATAAAAAATAAAATCAAGTTTTATCCATAAATTATCAATTATTCCTCTTCTGGGAGGGGGAGGGGCGAGGGGTGGGTTCCCTGTTCCCTATTCCCTCTTTTGGAGGAGATGTCTAATTCTTTGGATAGAGCGCTACACAAAAAATTTATTCTGACTCCTAACTCCTAATTAAAGTTATGTGAGTGAATGAGATGCTCACACTCTGAATATTTGAAATTCTTTGGATAGAGCGCTACACAAAAAACTTATTCTGACTCCTGACTCCTGACTCCTGACTGCTACAGCAAGGAACGAGTTGGTGTTTAACTTACATTGACGATGAACCTGAGACAGAAAAAAGCTTTTACCACTGTTCCCTGTTCCCTGTTCCCTGTTCCCTGCTATAATTATTTCACTGCCAAATATAAATGAGGATAAACAAAATAATCCAAATTACGTCAACAAAATGCCAAAATAAAGAAGTAGCATTAATGCCAAAGTGACCGTTATCATAGTTACCAGGAATGAAAGAACGACCCAACATAATACCCTGCAACAAAATACCAGTCATAACGTGCAGACCGTGAAAACCAGTCAACAGATAGAAAGTTCCACCGAATACTCCCGTTGTGAAACCAAATTCTAGACTATTCCATTCAATTCCTTGACCTACTACAAAGTAAGTTCCCATTGCCATTGTGGCAAACAGAAATATGCGAAACCAAGTCAAGTTATCCTTTTCTAAAGCTTTTTCGGCAAAATAGATAACGAAACTACTCGAAACCAAAATTACTGTATTAATCGCAGGTTCTCTAACTTCCAAACCAGACACACCTTCTGGCAACCAGTTGGTGGAACTTGTTTTGTAGATAATGTATCCCACAAAGAAACTCAAGAAAATTATGCTTTCCGAAAGTAGGAAAACGATAAACCCGAACATACTATTACCTTCTTCATCGTGGGTATGTTCGGCAACTGCTGAATGCAAAGGTTCCTGTAGTTGTTCTGATGCGATCGAACTATCCATGTTTTAATTCTCCTTTAATTTACTGGTTTTATCCTCGCTATAGTTGCCGTAGGTTGGGTTGAGGGGTCCCTCAACCCAACAGATGCATATTACAGACAGATATTTTTGTTGGGTTGCGCTTTCGCTTAACCCAACCTACTGGACTAAATTTGAGAGGAGCGAGAATCTCCTAGACGACTGCTATATTACAGACAAATATTTTTGTTGGGTTGCGCTTTCGCTTAACCCAACCTACTACTACCACCTAATTAATTAACAGGTTCGGGAACTTCTGCATGATGTCCATTGGGGTCATTAGAAGTCAAAGGTTCCGACTTACCATAACCGTAGGGTTCAGCAATAATTATCGGAATTTCTTCAAAATTCTCCACATCTGGTGGAGAAGAAATCATCCACTCTAAACCGATCGCTCGCCAAGGGTTAGCAGGTGCTTCCTTACCTTGTATCCATGAACTCACCATATTTAAAATAAACGGCAAAGTAGACATTCCTAATAAAAACCCCCCCAGACTGGCGATGATATTCCAAAATTCATACTCAGGTGCATAAGAAGAAACTCGGCGCAACATTCCCTGTAAACCTAATGGGTGCATGGGTAAAAAGTTGAGGTTAGTACCGATGAATGACAGCCAAAAGTGCAACTGTCCCAAACCTTCATAATACATTTTCCCAGTCATTTTAGGGAACCAATGGTAAATAGCAGCATACATTCCCATTGTTACCGTACCATAGAGAACGTAGTGGAAGTGACCCACCACAAAATAAGTATTGTTAACGTGAATATCTACCGGAACAGAAGAAAGCATGATGCCAGTAATACCAGCAAACACAAACATAATTAACCCACCCAAAGCAAATAACATGGGAGTATTTAGCCTAATCTTTCCACCCCAAATAGTTGCCACCCAGGCAAATACCTTAATTCCCGTCGGTACAGAAACACACATAGTTGAAAGCATAAAAATCATCCGCATCCAGGGAGGAGTACCACTCGCATACATATGGTGTACCCAAACTAAACCACTTACCCCAGCGATCAGCATTGATGAAATTACCACCACTTTGTACCCGAATAGTGGTTTGCGACTGTAGACTGGGAATATTTCAGAAAAAATACCAAAAATAGGCAGAATAATCACATAAACTGCGGGGTGGGAGTAAAACCAGAAAAAGTGCTGAAATAGAACCGGGTTTCCTCCATTGGCAGGATTAAAAAATCCAGTTCCCATTGTGATGTCAAATAGTAACATCACTGCACCTGCTGTTAGTGCTGGCAGTCCGAACAATTGAATAATCTGAGCAGCAAATACTGTCCAAACAAAAGCTGGCATCCGGAAAAATGTCATACCAGGCGCTCGCATTCTCACAATAGTTGTGACAAAATTAACTGCCCCCATAATGGAGGAAACACCAGAAATGGCAACGGCAAGAATCCATAGTACCTGACCGTTGATTAAATTACCCGTGGGATTTTGTATACTTACTGGAGGATAGGCCCACCAACCTGATTGTGCGGGCCCGCCAGGAACAAAGAAACTGGCTATCATCAGAACGCCAACTACTGGCACCATCCAAAATGCAGCAGCATTTAGACGAGGAAATGCCATGTCTCGCGCCCCAATCATTATGGGTACGAGATAGTTTGCCAGACCAACTAAAGATGGGAATGTCCATAGAAACAGCATGATCGTGCCATGCATGGTGAACATTCCGTTATAAATGGTGCGGTCTACGAGGTCTGATTCTGGTGTCATTAGTTCGCCGCGAATTACCATGGCAAATATTCCACCTACTAGGAAAAATAGGAAAGAGGTGACTAGATATTGGATACCGATAACTTTGTGGTCGGTGCTAAAGCTGAAATATCGTCGCCAGTTAGGCGGTTGTTCGTGTTCTGGTTTTTCCGTGACATCACTGATGCCGTCAATTGTTATTTCTTTCATAAAATATTTTTTTCCTTGATATCTGCAAATAAAAATCTACTGCCATTTCTGAAGTGTAACTTCAGTCAATATCCCATTAAATTTACCCGCCTCAAATCTTTTTCTTAATTCCTGGCGCTGAATTTTACCGATCGCTGTTTTGGGAATTGTTTCTTTAGAAACCGGAATCAAGTAATTTGGACTCACGCCAATCTTTTCCACAATCTTATCCCGAATTTTCTGCATCAGGACTTGTAAGGAATTATCCTCAGTGTCAGTCGCACTGAAAAAGATTGCCAACTTATCAGTATTGTCCTCTGATTCTCTAACTGCACAAGCAGCAGTATAAGAGACTTCAATACCTGCAATTTCTTCTACGACTGCTTCAAGATCATGGCAATAATAGTTAGTACCACAAATAATAATCAAATCTTTCTGCCGTCCCGTAATAGTTAAACGCCCATCCTGGAGAAACCCCAAATCTCCAGTATTGAACCATCCATCCTGAGTGAAGGCGTTTTGGTTTGCTTCGGGATTTTGATAATACCCAGACATTACAGTTAACCCTTTAACTTGTAATCCGCCAATTTCCCCCTCTGAAACAACCTGATTTTGATCCTCGACAATTCGCAAATCAACTCCAGGAATTGGCGACCCAACTTCCACAAACAAATCATAATCTGTGGTGGAATCCAGGGAAAAATTATGGGAGAAAGTCGCACCAGAAGAAACTTCTGCCATCCCCCAAGAAGGACACATCACCGTAGGAGCTAATCCGTAGGGTGCTAACAACTGCAAAAAACGCCGTGCTGTTTTTGTCACAATAGGTTCCGCTGCGTTTAAGAAAAATTTGATCGACGATAAATTCCATTGTCGTTTTGAGATAGTTTCAGCACAGTCATTGATTAAACTGTATGCAAAATTTGGGCCGAAGGCAATATTCACTTTAAACCGATCGATTAAATCTAGCCAAATTAGCGGTTCTTGCAAAAATAATTCAAAAGGAAAATGAATCTGTTTGCTGCCTAAATAAACATCTCGAATGTGGAAATATACCAGTCCTCCTACATGATCGATTGGAACCCAACTCAAGCTAATATCTTTCCTGGTAAAACCATTCATTTGGACTGAACCCATTGTTTGACTCAGCAGGTTTCTGTGACTCAGTACCACTCCTTTTGGTATACCTGTACTCCCAGAAGTAAACATCATGACTGCCACATCATCCGGTTGACTAGAATGCCAGTTAGTATCAGGTTCATTTCCGCACAATTCCTCAACTGTCAGCACTGGAAACTTTCCCACCTGCGATAGTTCTGGAATCTGAGGAATTTGTTCAGCAAATACGACATCTGTCAACAACAATGGCTGCTCTAGCATCTGTAAGGTATGGGCAAGTCTGCTAGTAGTTTTGTTGATTTGTTCAGGTGTATAGTTAATACTCCTAACTGGAACTGGAACAAAACCACCAAGGACGCACCCCCAGAAACTACTGATAAAGTCTTGATAAGATTCAATTTGAAAAACCACCTTTTCTTGTGGTTTTAATCCAAATTTTCTCAAGCCTGACAGAATCTTTTGAGCTTCTAAAAGTAAGTCTTTATAGGTTTGGGTTTTTTCTGATTTATCCGGTTGGATATAAACAATTTTTTGGTCTGTTTTGGCTGCTGTTTGTAAAATTTCAGCAAGAATAGTTGGGCTGTTTCCCGATATTACGGGGTAAATTTTTTTCATAGAGCTATATTTTTATCTCTTCCCTTACCTCCCTCTCAACTATGATAATTAACAACAGGAGGTGCAGCGGGTTTAACAGTAGGCCAACCTGCTTCCACTGGTGCTGTTGATTTTTCCATATATTCAGTGGTTGCCTGATTTGCTGCGGGAGACAGTTCGGTATTTGCTGCTGTGGCCAGCCAGCTTTGATAATCTTGAGGAGATTCAACTACTACATCTGCTTGCATTGTGGCAAAATAAGTACCGCTATATTGGGAGTCAGTGAGACTATATTTGCCAACACGAATGGGAGTAAATTCAAAATTTATTGAATGGTTGGGAATAATGTCTTGCTTCAGTCGGAATGCTGGAATATAAAATCCATGCAGCACATCCTCTGAATTTAATGCTACCCGTACTCGCTTATTTGCTGGTAAGTGTAGTTCGGTGCTAGTAACGCCATTTTCTGGATATCTAAACACCCAAGACCACTGTTTGGCAAAGACTTCTATTTCCTCTACAGGTTCAGTTACGGGTTTTAGTGGGTCTGCAATTGCTGATTCCATTTCTAATGGTGTATGCAGATGTACTAATTCCATCGGTCCCTGAATTCCCATTTGTTGGTAAATATTGTAGCTATAAGCAGCAATCCAAAATACGAGAAAAATAGGAATTGCTGTCCAGACAACTTCTAGGGTGACGTTGCCTTCAATGTGGGGTCCGTCGCTGTAGTCATATTTAGCAGCACGTTGGAATAGAACTGAATACATTAGAGTTCCAGTTACCCCCAGAAAGATGAATGTACCAAGGGTGACGAGAAAACTAAATAGGTCATCAATTAATATAGATTCTGCTGCTGCTTGAGGTGGTAACCATGAATAGGATAGTCGTCCAACCCAAATACTAACAGCAGTTAAAACGAGAGCGATCGCTCCCAATGTCAAAATAGTCCTGATTTTCATATCAAAATACCCTACTAAATTACTTAGGGAAATCTAAAAGCATTAACATATAAAGACAAGTGCCTTTTTGGGGTCGAAAAAAGTGCCTGGTTTTCAGCTCTTGATGCTCATGCATGGCTTGTATTTTAGGCGCATAGTTGGGCAGAAAAATCATTCTTACAATTCTTACCGAAAAATTGTGATTTAAAGCCTCCCCTGAAAAGGGGATAAAAAGAAAAATTTCCTTAAGCGTCAATCCTATTACAGGAGAGGTAATTGTTAATTATTAATTATTAATTATTAATTGTTGAATCCTACCTCGTATAAATTTCCCGTTCCTCCTGTCTCCTGTCTCCTGTCTCCTACCCCTACTAAAAGACTTTTGAGCGCAAACCCTACTTAAGCACTTGGTTGGGATTTTCGCCTATTTTTAGCAACGCATCAGCAGTATTATGTACTCCAAACTCAGCCGCTAACTGTGCTCCCAGAGTTCCGTGAACATACATCAGAAACATGATGAATAAACCCACTGCTAAATAGCTCCACTGCACTTGTTGGAGTTTATCCTTAGACCAGATATAGCGTTGAAATCCTCTCCAGATTGTCATGCCCACAATGAAGGCCAACAGGAACACACCACCAACACCGTGCCAGATCATAGTATCCATAGCTCCGAATCCCCAGGCACTTTTTAGCTCTGCGGATGGTCTCGCTAGCATAATTTCATAAAAACCTGCTGCTACCGTGAAAAATGTAATTATTGATGAGGCGAGCATATTGTACCAACCTACATCAAAAAAATTAGAACGAGTAGTGGATATTGCTAAAAGTTTAAAGACTGGTTTTTGTAGAGGGAAAAGTATACCCACGATATCAAAAGCGATTCCCATAATAAACAAACCTAAAGTCAGATGAACTAAATTAGGATGAATTGGGATGCTGTATGGGAGACCATTTGCCCCTAATTGAGAACTCAAACTATCTATTAATTCTGGGTTCATTGTAAAATTCCCTCCTCGATCGCTTCGACTACTGGCACTGTATGTAACCCATATACCCACACCAGTTTATCTCCAAGATATACCTGGAAGAAAACTATACCTACTAGCACCAACCCCAATCCTAGATATGGCATCGGCAGTTTTTCTGTATTGTTTGAACGAATAACATACCGCCAACCAGTAAGTGCAGCGATTATTCCTGACAGAGACCAACCAATCAAGGTATGTAAATTTAAGACTGGTTGGACTACTTCGTAGGGTTGTGCCAGACCAGCTTCAAACTGACCGAATATTATAGCGATAAAAATAGAAATTGTGGCGAAAAACATATTCCACCAGCTTACTTCATATAAACGGTAATTATGAGTAAAATAACCAATAAGATCGCATACGAAAGCAAATAATACCATCGCTATTACGAAGTGGACAACGATGGGATGTATTGTATCTGGGTAAGGCAAGTAATGATCATTTAATTGTGGTAGATACTCCCACATAGTCTTCTCCTTCAGTAAATCAGTAGATATGCGTGAAAAAAATGTAAATTTTACGAGTTACTACAGGCAAATATTTTCATCAACTTTTTCTCACAACATTCTAACTGAATTTATAAAATATGTCTGTTTTTTACGGTATCAATTCTCACAGTTTTTCTCAAAATATACTCATTTTTTTTCTTTAATCAAAGTGAAAAAGTAATGTAGTCAAGACAACATTATTTTTTTTTCAGATTTTACGGTTTGTCATAACTAACTAAACTATTTTTATTCTGAAAAGGTAAAAAAAAACATAATCCGTAGGTCTGACAATCCTTAGAATTAAATATCTTTTCTGTAATGTTTATATAGCTTAATTTCAAGAGATTATAGGTATTTAATTAGAGGGTATATTAAGCCGTATTTTGTATTAGCAATAATCGACCTCAACTCTACAAAAGCTAGATATTTAATTAAAATTTAATATTATGATATTTTCAATCTGACTCAAATCCTGTAACTAAATTTACAGAACAATTTAATGTTTTTCATGCTAAATCAGTCTTGCTTTCCAGATTTTTTTATGCTATAATTAGTGTTTAGTATTAATAATTTCCCTAAAAAGTTATCTCTAATCAAGTTGGGAAGTGAGCGAAATTTGAGAATATATTTAACGAAGACAAACTTTCTCCACAATCGGAATGCTATAATTTATCTAAAATTAAGAATCTAAAATTGAATTACCTTGCCCAGTAAATAACTACATTTTTGGGAGGATTAGTAATGATTTTTAAGAGAGTTAACGATACAAACTCCACAACAATAGTTCGGGAAATAACTCCACCAAAAAAAACCAAACAGACGTTAGTAATTATTGACCCCCGTGTGGATAATTATCATCAGTTGGTTTCGGGGACTTATCCTGACACAAAAGTGGTGGTGTTGGATTTGAGAAAAGATGGTATTGAGCAAATAACAGAAGCGTTATCAGATGAGCTAGCTACCAGTCTTCATATAGTTTGTCACGGTGCTGATGGTATTTTGTACTTGGGTAAAACTCCTGTGAGTCAGGAGAATATTTATCAATATCAAGGGTTATTGCAAGAATGGGCAGTTGAGGAGATTTTGCTTTATGGCTGTAATGTCGGTGGCGATCGCCAATTTCTCAATTCTCTCCACCAGTTAACAGGGGCAAATATTGCAGCATCTGCGCATCGGGTGGGAAATATTGCTAAAGGTGGCAGTTGGCAGTTAGAAATTCGCATAGGTCAAGTGAATTCTGGGTTGGCGCTTTTGCCAGAAGTTATTCAGGGGTATGGGGGAGTGTTTGCGGTTTCCTTTAGCGAGCCTACTGCTTTTGCGGTACAGGTGGAGCTAGCATTGATATCATGTCCGGTAGCATCGGTATTGTAAGCGTGAAGGTAAGGAAGAAGGAAGAAGGAAGAAGGAAGAAGCTTTAAGAGAAGGAAAAACCTTATATTGCGCTAGATATTTCCCCAACTTTATACACAAACGATACCAACGGACATAATATGACCGCTTTATCTTCAACACTAACCAAGAATTTGAAACCTCCGCAATAGGTATAGATATAATCACAGATTTTGATGTACAACGAGACTTGATTTTGTTAAACAAAAAAACATTCACTGCTTTATATCATGTCCGTTGGTATCGTTTGTGTAAAATCAAGGGTGAATATCTACAGGAAATTTACGTTTTTTCAAGCTTTTAAGCCTTCTTCCTTCTTCCTTACCTTCACGCTTACAATACCGATGCTACCGGACATGATATTAGATAGTAATACTGGTGAAGGTTTCAGTGTGGAAACAGATTTTGCCATAGTTGAAAGTGATGATGCTGTTGCCATTAATGGTGCTTTTATTGTTTATAATTCTGTCAGTGGCGCATTATATTATAATGCTAATGGTAGTGAATCTGGTTTCGGAGATGGCGCTCAATTTGCCGTTTTGAATAATGATGTTTCTCTGGAGGCGAATAATTTTAAAATTAGGTAGTAAAATTAATTGGCTAAATATTTGCTACAAAATGAGCAATTAATTAATATCAGGGTAAGCATTCAGCGGTCAGTGGTCAGCTATTCCTACGGAATGCTGCGCAAACAGCTTTATTACCTTTAGTGGACAATTAGAGCTGCGTTGTTTTTGTGCTTCAATTCTTTGTTCAAAAGTCTAGTAGAAGTTAAGCAAATACTTGATTCATTCATTACAAAGCTGAGAGCTGACTGCTAATAGCTGAATGCTTACATATCAGGAATTAGGATTATAACCCAATTCCAAATGATTAATTTAAGCAGTAACTGAAGTAGTTAATGTTGACATTTCATTTTGTTTAATCCACTCAAAAACTCGATTCAATGCCCACCAAACATCAGGATCTTGAGCATGAACTTGACAAGATTTACTACTAACATGAGCTACATGACCACCATAACGAGTTAACATTAAATCAATGGCAGAATTACTCTCACAAGCAGTTTTTAAATCTGCTCCAATTGTTGGGTCAAACATTGGATCATCTTCAGCATAAATAATCAATGTTCGTTTTTTTAAATGAGGTAAAAAATATAGAGGACTTGTTGCTTGATAGTAAGCTTCTACTGATGAAAATCCTAACTTTTCAATAATAAATTCTTCATGAAATTTCCACATACAATCTGCTCGTTCTATTGCCTCTGGATCGATAAAATCTGGATGATGTTCATGAATTAACCGAACTAATTTTTTGAGGTTTTTAGTAATTCCTTTATCTAAGTATCTTCCTAAAGGAGAACTATCTAAATAAGACAGAGAACGTTGAGCTTCTAGACTGGGGCAAATAACTGCACAGCCACCAATATCTGTTTCTGCTAACCCTAATTCTGGAGCCAAACTTTCTGCTAATTTTGCACCCCAAAGTGCTAGTTGCCCTCCGAAAGAATATGCAGTAAACCAAAAATTAGGCGGACAACCCATTGCTTTTGCTTGAGCAGCAATATGAACAAAATCCTGCCCTTCATAAATGCCATCTGAAGTTAGAGCTTGTGATAATAATGCTGTCTTGCCATGGGCACGCCAATCAAATAAAATAATGGCATAACCTTGAGCATAAGCTTTGCGTCCTAATAGTTTTAAGAACCATTGATTATCTAACTCTCCTGTAATTCCATAAGTCCCAATAATTGTACCTTTTGGGTTTTCTGGAATAGCCATCCAGCCAAAAATTGGCACATTATTTGCTCCCATAAAAATTTTCTCTTGGTAAGAAAGCTTCGGAAATGTAGTAGTTTCTTCCCAAAAACGGGGTATCCAAAAGGCTGCATAAAGAGTCATTGCTAAACCATTTTTCAGGAACCACGGAGGAGTATAAGAAGGATAACCCATAGATAAATTTTAATCTGATAAAACTTAAATTTGTTGATTAGATAGTATATCAGTTGGCGATGAAATTTTATAATTCAGAATTTTTCGGTCAATAACTGAGTAAGCATTCAGCCGTCAGCACTTCAGCCATCAGCTATTGCTTTCAGTTTTAGATAAAAGCTTTACTAATTGAGTCAGAATTTATACTTACTATAAAAGCTGGCTGAAACAGTTGATATTCATTAAAACCCCCTCATGAGAGCTGAGAACTGACAGCGAGCTAGCTGTTTGCGCAGCATTCCGCAGGAAATGTTTACTTGACCCATACTTTTAATTCTTTGAAATCTCTCAATTGCTTTTTCCTCCTTTAAAGGTAATAAAGCTGATAGCTGATAGCTGACTGCTGAATGCTTACATAACTGGTCTTTATAAGTAATTCAACCACCACTTACCGAAAAATTCAGGTATAAAGCCTCTCCATTCATAGAGAAAAAAGCGGTCGATCTTCGGAGCTTCCCGGAGGGTGGGATGGCGAGGAAACCTGCGCTATATCTATCAGACCAAGAGAAGAAAAAAATCCTTTTATCCAATTCTCTTATTTATAAGAAGAGGTAATTCTAAATTCTTAATTCGCCCATTCTAAATTATTGAACTCGATGCTTTTTCTTATACTTAGCGAACCAGTCATTTCAGTTTTCAGTTATCAGTTATCAGTATCTTCTACTGAATTAGAAAGCTACGAAAATCCGATATTTATAGGTAATTTAACCACCACTTGCCTCGATGCTTTTTCTTATACTTAGCAAACCAGTCACAGATAATGTATAAAAGGAAGGTTATTAACAACCAAATTAGATAAACAATTTGTAAATCATACCCAAATTCTTTTGGTTTCCAACTGATGCCTACTTGGGAGAAAGTAAAAGGTTCTATCCCAGATCTATAAAGGGCAAATAAAATAGCAGTTAGATGAATTAAGTAGATGTGGATAACATAGAAAAATAATGGTTGTTGCCCTAATATAATTAATGGTTTAAAATAACGTATTTTTGTTTTTTCCAAACAATAAAGTAATAATATTGCTAGACCGAGTGTAATTAGTAAATAGAGTAGAGAAGGCGGATATTTATGACAATCGATAAAAGATAGTAAGGTATTAGGAAAGTTAGACTGGATTGACCAAGGATTAGGGTCACCATAAATATTAATTGCTCGGATAATGATAAAAGCAGCAATCGTACTTAAACCGATGTTTATTAATAGCTGAAGTCGCCGTTCTTTTTCCATTTCAAACAGTGTTCCGAAAGCATAACCTAATGCCATTACTCCGATCCAAGGAATCAGAGGATAGAGGATAAACAAGCGAAACCCAGAAATTGGTTCAATCATTTTTTGCTCGTGAAGTATTGTCCAAATCCAACCAATATTTCCTAATTGTTCTGCTTGTACGTTATCAAAAAGATTATGTCCGACTATCAGGAAAATTGCGATCGCGCTAGCGGAGCGGAACGGAGTTCTATCGCAGCAATTGTCCGAGTAGGAAGATAGATCGCTGCTGCTAAGAAAATCATCGACCATCCGATCGCCCACAATACTCCGGCAGCAGAAAAAGTGAAATTCAAGTCAAACCTCCAGCTCAAACGTACTACTGTTAAATCTAGAAATACTAACCACAGTCCTCGGAGCAACAAAAACCGAGAAAGTTGTTGTTTAGTTTTGCCACGTTTGAGAGAGAGATAAGCACTAATTCCTGCTAAAAAAATGAATAGAGTTGTCGCTAAATAAAGGGAAAAAATCACTCTAACCTAGACAGAGCAATAATTCCCAGCATTTTTGCTATCCAATAGCTACAATCCTTACAGAACAAGGTTTTTGGGGAATTTTTAAGTTATAAAGCGACAAGTCTAATGTAGGCGCGCAAAGATGAGTCACCCATCGTGTCAAAAACAGAGGAATATTTGACTGAGTAAGGTCTAAAGGATTAAAGTCGGCATTGGAAAAAAATCCTCGTACATGGTCTAATGTCATTAGCACCATTACGAGACGAGTCCACGCAAAAGGTCTATTGATATTATTCGTGGAATGCGGTCTGGAGTTTGATTATTTGCGATTAAGACTAGCTGGTTTATATTAGATTTTTCCATCGGTGAGCGTGATAAATTAGTTGCTATTCAAACAACCAACATTTTTACAATATTTTCCTTTCCACAAGATAACACCATTGGCAACAATTTCAATATTTGAAGTGTATTTTACATCTGAAGAGCGATCGCGGATTATATCATGTCTGGTTGCATCATTAGTGTATAATCAAGTTGAAGAAAAAAAGAGCGATACGGCGCTCCACCACGCTCCACGAACGCCACTATGCCAAAACGCTTTATAGAACCCATTGGATATGTCAGCATCTAGCACATATTTAGACTTTTTGTTGATGCTGGCATAGATGGCTGTTATGGCATCATGCGTTGGCCACTGGAAAAGACCATAGCTATTAGGTTCAAAACGTCCCTCCCATTCTGCTTCCATACCTAATTTCACCAGGACTTGTAATGCATGATCGTACATTTTTGAAATTCCCAGCTGTCGCTTTTCATCCTTTCCTGGTTTTGGTATCTAGACTCTCAAGATAGACTTTTAGGTAAAAAAGGTATAAATCCAGTATTGATAAAGGTTTTAGCCAATTTTATGGCTTTGACATCTTTCCCCTGCCTAGACATTTTTTTGGCTAGTTTATAGCCTAAAAAATGTCTACAGCAGTTTTCATTTGAATCGACCACAGTAGGGACGTTCCATGGAACGTCCCTACAAGTATTATTGTTTTGAATGTGTGGTTCACCAATCTGAAAAGCGCTGTAAGTACCATTATCTAGGAATAACTGAAGTTATTAGCCAATATAGCTTATGCCTGAAAAAATTTTTCTCTACATTTTTCTCTACAATTGTAGGTTTTGTAGGTTGTTTCATTACCTGTAATAATGAATTTAAAGCATAATCTTCAGATGAGTTGACTTGCCGATCAAAAAGAGCAATATTCATCGCTAAAGGAAGAGCGATCGCTGCTACATCTGGCTCTAATTCTTCAACTAATAAATCAATAGACTGAGGTACTCTAATCGCAGAGCGAATTCCGTCTAACATATTTTCATCTAATCCCAATTGTTGTAAATTAGGACATATTTCTTCCCATTTAATTTTCTGATTTGGTTCCCCTGCTTGAATAAGATAAGCTATCAACCTTTGCAGTTTTCCTTGTTGCTTGGCTGTCATTATTTGGATCGGTTCGGTTGCAGTTATTTCTTGGGAACTATTTTGAGGTTTTTCTATATTAATACCATCGACAATTTTTTGCCAATCTTGGTTATCGCAAGATTCTGGTTTTTCTACAGTTAAGGAAATAGTTATTTTTTTGTCTAGATTAGCATTAAGTTCGATTACTTCTGCTTTTACTCCCAAAAAACCTAGCCATTTAGCAATTGTATGAATTAATGTTAGACGGGTTGAGTGACAGTTTGCTAATAACCGAACCTGGGTCCGAACCATGGGGCGAACTATTTGTGTCAGCATTATGATTAACGTACTGTCTTCGTTATAAGTTTACTTTTCTATAAGATAACTAATTTTTTTTGTCTGAATAGCAATTTTAGCTACAGATTTTTTTTTGCCTTGCAGTATTCTGAATTAAATCTCAAAATTCCTACCAAATTTGATATAATACTAAACTGATAAATGTTTGCTAGATTTTCTTGAGCGGGGGAGTAGGGGAGAGGTCATTTCAGTTATCAGTTATCAGTACCTCTCTACCTGTTTGCGCAGCATTCCGCAGGAAAGTCAGAGGCTTAAAATATTGAACTTGATTTTCTCTTGGTAGATTGGATATGGCGCAGGTTTCTTCCCCATCCCTCTAGCGCTTTTTCATCCCCTTTAAAGGAGGCTTTAGACCTTATTTTTCGGTAAAAATAAGAATAATTAATAATAACTGGCTAATAATTATCAAAAAAAATATTTAGTCTGTGTTAATTACTTAATAATTGAAGTATTACTTAAATATAGCATTCTTTTTTCAAATTGGTATAATACTAAATTGATAAATGTTTGCTACAAATAGCTAGTGTCGCTACGCGGAAGTTAAAAGTTAATCATTTTTAATTTGTAATTGTTTTATGATTTTGTAACTGGTTAGTTATTTCCACCATCTTGCACTAGGGTATTTCTTATAATTTCCTACGGAATGCTCCGCAAACAGAATTCAGGAGTCACACGGGAATAGATTTAATAGCATTTTTGATGTTGTAAATTATCTTTTTCATCAAATATATTTTTTAGGCTTTGCTCTCTATAATTCTATGTTTTATTAAATCTTAATTCCTTATTTGATACAGCAGATTCCACTTTAGTACACCAGTCGCGGGCAAGATACCCGCACTACAAACATTGAATCTTAATTCCTTATTTAATAATTTAGTATTTTCGTCTAACCCCTAAAACCTAAGCCCTAAAACCTCAAACTTTCTTCATAGCATTCTGGCAAAATGTTCTAACAATAATCGATGAATAAAAATATAGCCACCTCCTACTTTTTGTAAAAATATTAACTGGGTTGCATAGTCAAGAAAACGAGTATAATTCCAAGGAATATAACCATTAAAATATAAAATAACTCGTAAAATAAAATGTTTAACACAAGCTTCTCCCCCTCCCACAGCTAATCCGAAAATCAACCCATATTGACCCCATACTATGAAGGATAAGTCTAATAATTTAGCAGATAAACTCATTAATATAGCTGCAATTAAACCAAAGATTAAAGAATTTTTAGTTGACAGTAAAATTCCTTGATTGGGAATTGTAACTTCTTCTATTCCCGGACCTGTCATACCACGAACTATTCCTAGAATTATTCCTAAGCTTAATCCAAATATTGCTCCTCTAACCGTAGTAATATAGAAATTATGCTTGAAGATAGCTCCTGATAATATCATAAATAATAGACCAGAAATTATTCCTCCAGTTATGCCAATAATTACTCGGTTGATAGTATATTTTCCTAACCATTTTAAATTAGTGACTGTTTGAATAGTTTTAAATCCAAAAAAACGCCAAAAGTATACACAATGAAATGTTACAACCCACCCTATTTCAGACAAATCTAAAAATTCATGAAATACATTCCAAAACAAGAAGAAAATTATTGTCAAAAGAATAATAATATAACCAATAATATAAATTTTATTGCGTAGCCAATAGGGCTGCATTCGTTCAATTAAAAATACGGTTTCTGATTCTCTAACCATTTGCTTTGCTAACCAACTTAGCCATCTTTTGACTTTCTCTTGAGAATAGAGAATATTAACTGAACGACGCTTAAACATTCGCTCAATATAAGCATTAAATAAATGTTTTCTCAATTCAGTATTACTACGACCAGGTAATTCTTCAATTGATATTCCTTGATAAGCTAAACTGATAATACTTAAAATCAAAGGAGACCGGGAAAATTCTTGCAATTTAACATCAGATTCTAATGCTTTTCTTACTGCTGCTAATTCTGAACCTGCATTTTTTAAATATTCTTGAATTTGCTCTAAACTTAAGGGCTGTAAATAAATAGCTGCTTGAAATTTTAACTGACTTGAAAGGGCTTCATAATCACGAATCCGGCTACAAACTACTATTTCTGTCTGCCCGTATTCTTGACATAATTTATTCAAAGCATCTACACAATCTTCTCGTTTTTCTCTACTAACTTCATCTAAACCATCAAGTAGTAAAAGTAACCTTTGTTCTTTTATCCAAGTTTTACCAATTTGTTGATAAACTTGATATTTAGTATGTAATTCTATAACTAACCAATCAGCGATAGCTTGTTTTTTACCTTCCCAAGAAGACAAGTTAAAAACAACAGGTATTGGTTGAGTTAAATCAGCTTCAGTTCTATTAATTAAATCTCGTGCTAATTCTAATAAAGTTGTCGTTTTGCCAGAACCAGGTTCACCCAAAATTAATAAAGTTCGCCCCGCGCCTAATTCATCAAATTTATCAATAATTCGAGTACCAGGCGGTAATTTTTGCTGGGGATTTTCTAAGTCTGACCATAGTAAACCCCAAGGACGATTTACTGCATTTTTTCGTTCTTCTAATCCTAGTTCAATTAATACTTTGCCGTGCAAGGAAGTTTCTAAAACACCTTTAACCCAATAATTTTTTACCTTGTTCAACAATATCTGACTATTTCGATATTCCTGCCGATTTATTAATAAGTTAGTATCCGAATTTCGCAGATATTTACTATCTTTTACTATTCCCGCTTCTGGCAAAACATTATTTATCCAATTTAGATTAAAAATTGCTTCATAAATGCGATTATAAACCTTTAACTTACCTCGGTTATGAATAACTAACCCAGTTAATCTTAATTCTAATTGTTCAGGACTTTGATTAACTTTTACTCCTTTTGTCTGCAAAATTTTTTGATATAACAATAATAACTTCTGACGTTGATTACTTAATAAGAGGCGATCGCGAATAGTCCGTAAATGTTGTGGTTCATCCTGACTTTCCCAATTATCTATTATCATGCTTCGGACAAAATTTTCTACCCATTCTTTCTCCCTACCAAGGGGAATAAAAGACTCAGATTTTAGGATGAGTTGGCATAGCTTCTGAGTCAGAAAAGGTTGCCCCCCAGTCCAATTTAATATTGCTTGTAATATTTGTTGATGATTATTATATTTTGTAGCTAATCCTGTTACTAAAGGTTGAGCTTCTTTGAAACTAAAACCAGTTAATTCTATTCCACGACCAATGTTAAAAGGACTCCCAATTTTATCTCTAATTAGATCGGCAGGAGTAGCTACACCAAAAAAAGAAAAAGTTAAACGTTTATATTCCTGATTTTGCCCTCTTTTGTCGTAACAAGAGCGAATCACCCTAAAAAAATCATCTACTTGAAATTTTAAACTGAGGGTACTATCAATTTCATCAATAAAAATTATAATATTTTGGGGAATTAATTTCAGAATAATAGATTCAATAAATTTACTAAAACGCTGCCCATAAGATAAATTATTATGCTTAAACCACCAACTTGTTAAATCGAAGCGATCGTATAAATCCAAACTACTAATAATACTGTCAATTACACTTGCATACCACTGTTCGGGAGTAATGTCTAAATTACCAATTGCACTTAAATCGATACCAGCACAAATAATTCCTTCCGTTTGTAAAATTTCCATAGTTTGTATTCGCAAACTAGACTTACCCATCTGTCGAGAATTAAGAACATAACAAAATTCTCCTGCTTTTAATCCACGATATAATTCTAAATCTGCTTGACGTTTAATATAGGTAGGAGAATCAATTGGCAAACATCCACCAACTTGATATTGATAATTTGTCATAGCTTATTTTGACAGAAGGAAAAAAAATAAAATTTTTATATTTTCGAGGTTTTAGCAATTATACCAACTTTAATTGATCTGAAAAAATATTATTTATCACTAAAGTGGTTTGAGCAACCTACATTTTTCCAATTTGTCACAAATTATCGAGAGTTTGAAAGAGGTGAAAATATTTTTTTATAGATCGAGTTAGCGATCGCCGGATAGCATGATTGAAACTAACTTTTCATACTTTTACCAGAGGTCTAATTCCTGACTATCCCCCCATCAATTTATAGAACCCATTTGAGAGCTATTTAAAAAGAGATGGTGAGATGGGAGCATTTTTCTACCTTTCTCCCCTTTCAAAATAGATGGGTAGATGGGGAGGTTGGGAGACAGGGAGCTGGGGAGTATTTTTCTACCTTTTTCCCATATTCATTCCCTCCACCTCCTGACTCGGTTCTCCTGACTCCTGAGTCCTCGCAAAAAGCTGAATCGCCCACAAAGATACCAAATGGCTTCTATAATGGGACTTAAAAATTTTTAGGTTGAAAAATGGCGCTCGTGTCAGTCTAGATAAGGAAATTACATCAATGCCCTAAAAATGCCTAGAACCCTTGGTAATTAAGGATTTATGCATTTTTGACGTAAAAGCCTCTGCCCATCTATATTTGAGCCTATTTTCTGGCTTTATTGTGTGTAAGTCCCACTAATAGGTATTTCTTAAGTTTTGTAGTAGAAACTTTACCTGAACATTAGAAATATCCGCGCTTTCAGGCCGGAGAGGATGTCAAGTTTGAACATTGGTTTTGTATTCTTAATTATTATCAGAAGCTGACAGACCAAGATAAACCAGCAATGTTAATTTTTGAGAAAAATAAAGAATTGATGGATGCTGAAGCTACTTTTATTTGAAGTGTAGAAAAATTGCTAGCAATATCTCCATCTTAAGTGAAAAAAATAATCGCGAATACTTATAGCGATTTTCACAAAGGTAGACTATAGACAAAATATAAGTATGTTTTAAGTTTAATAAGTTACAGACCTGACAGCTGTATTCTATGTTAATGAAAACCACTATAATATTGAAAAATCTTGAAAAGAACAACACTCCTCAAATACGAAGCAGGGATGTTCCATCGAACATTCCGATAATTATCGTTTTCATTGACTATTTTAAGGCAGCCTATTGTGGGGTATCTTCCCATTGTAGCGACTGCCGCGCAGGATAGCTTGTGCAAAAAATACTCTCGACATCTAGCTATTTTACGATTAGCTACTTGATAATGGCGTGAGGTTTCTGCAACAGTTAAATATTGAAGATGACCCTATATCATGGAGATACCTGAGATGGAGACGAGGGAGGTAAGTCTTCTATTTGAGCTAAGGTTTCCTGAATACGCGGAGTTGCGAAAAACCTTTTTGCATCCTCCAGCAAGCGTTTTCCCCACAAGTTTTGGTCAAGATAATCAATATCTGCATATTTGCTATCTAGTCGTAGAGCTTCTTCTCCCATAGCAAGACCTTGTTCTTTATCACCTTTAGTGTAGAGAGCTACTGATAGCGCTAGAAGTGGTTCTGCTGCTTTACTATCTAGAGAAATAGCTTCACGCCATTTTCTGATCGCATCATCCACATTTCCCATCTCGTACTCAACTAAGCCAATATTATTAATTGCAGGCCATAGATTTTTTTCGAGGGAATAAGCTTCTTCATATTGATCGATCGCTCTTTTAAACTTACCACGTTTGTAATAAGCATTACCTAGATCGAATAAAGCACCAGGACTATCTGGTTTGAACTTCAAACCTGCTCTTAACTGCTTGATAGCTTCTCCATACTCAGCCTTTTGAAAGTAAGCTCTACCAAGAACAAATCGAATATCAGCATTACTTGGATCAATTTCTTGAGCTTGTTCTAGAGCTGTAATACCTTCTTCTAACTCTTCAGCTTGAATGTAAAGACTGCCTAATAGTGCCCAGGTCTGTTGACTATTTGGGGCTAACTCAGTGGCCAATTCAGCTCTTGATAAAGCTAACTCAAATTGTTGAAATCTTGCTAACTGTACAGCTTCCTCAGCTAAACTTAAACCCGTTTGTTCCAATTGAGCTGAGTTTAGCTGTAGTATGTGAGGAACTAATGCTTGTCCCAGCATCGGTTTCACTGTAGTGCCCCATAGGCCAAGGGTAATGAATAAAGAAACTAAGAAATTTCGATTTGGCACGGTAAAGAGTATTTATGGTTAAGAAGTTCAGTTGAAAGTATAAAGTATATAATATGATAGGATACCATTCGACTAAACTTACCCAAACTTATCCAAAACGGTATTTTGAGCTTTGGAGCTACCTTCCTGCGCGTGCTGACGCAATGCTGCGCAAACACTGAAGACCACTGACCCCAGTCTGTAACTTATTTTCTCCACAGGTTTAAAAT
>NZ_JAAHGU010000057.1:0-41556 GCF_010692685.1 Okeania sp. SIO2F5
GTAAACAATTTCAAGCTATAAACTGTAAATTATCAATACCATTACAGACATCCTTAAAACTTTAAGGTTTAGCGATCGCCTAATTTATGAAAAATACAGCTCATACAGTTACTTTTATATTACATTGCAAATATCTATGTAACATGTAAAGATGCCAGCGCTCATTGCTATATTGCTGCATTTTCATCCTGGTCGTGTTTAGCTCCACAACCCAGACACTCCCATTCTCCTACTTTCAGGTCTAATTTCCCACCAGGAAAACGGCAACATGAACACACTTGGGTAGTCGCCTCCCAACAACTAATTACTCTTAGCTCACGACTGTACTTTTCTGCTTTTCCTTCTAACTAATCAGGTACGAAATTGTCTCCAGCCTAAATCACTTATGGATCTGGACAATTTCCGGTCTCTTGGTGCGCGTTCCCTCTCTTGGTCGGCGTTCCTATGGCGAGGAGACCGTTCCCTACAATCCCGGAACGGGAACGCCGGGTTCCGACCGCTTGCGACTGGTGTCGTCGCGGGGTAGCACCGCTTCTTAATCATACCAGAAACGTTTCCTTCGGAATGCTTCGCAAACAAATCTTCCAGAATAATTGTTTGGTTTTCACGAATTATTTCAGTGGATAATTTATGTAGAAAATCGGTTCTAGTGTCTTTTAATTTGGCATGTTTGCGTAGCATGACCTAGGAAAATTTAGCCACCCTAAGTCTGGCTTTTTCGTATCTTTTAGATCCTTGAGTTTTCTTAGATAATGATTTACTGAATTTCCTATATTTTTTAATTCGTTTTTTTAATAGAGTTGTTGGGAAATAACAATTGAACAATGCTCAAAACCTTATAGAATAAGCTTTTCATGATTCTAGAGCTGAAAAACGCTATAAACTTTGACCAATAACGGTTTTAGCCATTTTTTTAGCTTAATTCCCAACAACTCTAATGGTTTTGGCGCATCTACTTTTTCACCATTACTGAATGTGGCAAAAGTTTTGATTCCTAAATCTATGTCTACTGAATTTCTAAATTTTAGTAGTATTTGCGGTGGAATTTCTACGACAAAACTCAGAAAATATCTGTTAGCTGCATCTTTGATGACTGTTACTGATGATGGTTATCCTGGTAAAGGTCTTGACCAGACTACTTTGAAAAACCCTATTTTCGCTAAGTATACTTTGTCTTCATGTACTTGAAAACCTCTTAAGGTAAACCTAGCAGTTTGTCTTGACCTTCGCTTTTTGAATTTGGGAGGTTTAATCGCTTTACCTTTTCTTTTACCTAGGGACATTGCATGCAAGGTCCGTACACTAAAAAAGTTTTGGTAAGCCTGGTTTAAATCATTTAATCATTGTTGTAATGGGACTACAGAAACTTCTGACAACCATTCTCTATTTTCTGTTTTTTTTGCTTGAGTAATAAAGAGTTTTTGTAGTTCAGAGTTACTTGGTTTTTTCTCACCTAAAATATACTTTTCCTGATAGCAAGCTAGGCTATCGTTCCAGATTGTGCGGACACAACCAAATAGCTTTGCTAATCGGTGTTTTTGTCCAACTGTTGAATCAATTCGATATTTGTACCTGGCTTTAATTATTATCGTTTTCAACTAACAATGATATAGCATATTTGTGGGTATCAAATCAAATCAAAAGTCCCCCTAGAAGGGGAAGGCGTAACTACCCAGTTTTTCGGTGAAACTCGATCAGATTGTGTTTATAATAATACTTTAACGATTGCTTAAGGATTAAAAAGATACTGATGACTGCAATTCAATTTATTCAAGGTGTTGATGAAGAGGCTATACCAGAAGTACGTCTAACCCGTTCTCGTAGCGGTAATCAAGGAACAGCTACATTTATTTTTGAGAATCCTAAGGCTTTAGGCCAAGATGTTACTGAAGATATTACAGGAATGTATATGATTGATGAAGAAGGCCAAATTACCAGTCGCGAAGTTAAGGCCAAATTTATCAATGGTGAGCCGAAAGGGCTAGAGGGACTTTATGTGATGAAATCTAAAGAAGATTGGGACCGTTTTATGCGGTTCATGGAGCGTTATGCTAAAGATCATGGTTTAGAATTTAATCAGGCTTGATTTGTTCCCCAGACCAGTAAGTAACTTTTGAGTCTGGGGCTAACTGCTAAAAGTGAAGTGCCCATAAAGATATCTCTGAAAAAGGTGGTCTTATACCAATTTGATAAATGTTTGCTACAAATCGCTTGGTTATTTATTAGTTAGGTAGGACTCAGGTAGGGGAGCAGTCGAATTGGCAACGTACAAGAGTCAGAATTAATAGCTTTGATATCGTTATGTAAATCCTATATTATTTTTTAGTCCGTGTTGTCAATATTTGTTAAGACTGCCAAGGATTTAAAAGCAGTGAACCATAGGACTCATTAAATCCAAAGTGGAATTTTAAGGGTGTACCCATGACAAGGGACGTTTAGGAGAGGAGCCGTGATGAGGTGAAAGTCTCACGTCCGGTTCTGAAGACAAGCAGACTCTATAAAGGGCAACTGGAAATGGGTTTGTTTAGTTTAACTATTTGCCTAGTGCTATAATTAATCTTCATTCTGTGAAGCTCCAAAAAAACGAAAAGAATTTCCCCTTGTATCCCCAAAAAAATCATGGTACTATGTAATCATTAGTAGTTCCTCGCACCTACGCATGACTTTTTATTCAACCAATACACAACAATATTAACAGGAGTCGAAGGAAAAGGCGCAGACATATCAAAAGCTTAAAACTCAGACAACGCAAGATTTTTCCATCTTGCTTCCTCCCTCTTCCTTCTTAAAATCTAGGCCACTTTAACCCCTAGAAACATCAACAATTACTTAACTTCCTCATTAACAGGAAAACGGTCTATCAACTGCATCGCCCGATAAGCATTCCGTCGCAAAACATCAGATAAATGAGGCACATGAGGAATCTGAGAAAGAAAATCCAGAGTCCGACGTAAAATCCGGACAACATCACCCTCATCCAGACTCGTATTTTCCACCAACACCTGCCATTCCACCTCCAGTGCCCACTGTTCAACCAAACTAATCAAATCCCTCTCTAACCAAACAGGTAAACTTACCCGATACCGACGCTGCACCTGAAATAACTGATGTCGTAAACTACGCAAACCACCTAAAGCATCCTCTACCTCCATAGACAAATCATAACGCGACCAACTATCAGGTCTGCTAATCTCCGTCACCAAAGCAGCACAAGCAGCTGCCAAATGATGAGGGTCGAGTGAATCTAGGACACCAGACATCAACGCCAAACCAAGCCACAATTCATTGTCACCTCGGATCGCTGCACAAGCTTGACCAATTTCCGTAGGCACTACCTCATGCAGACAGCCAAAATATTGCAAGATTTCAATGAGATTGAGAAATTCCTGCCAATGACGAGCCAACTTATCCTCCAACTCAGTTTGGCGATCGCCTATTTCCATCTCCAACATACCCATTCGTCGCCAACCCTTCAACAAAATACGAGGACTTCCCCATTCCTTCAGCGGATGTTCCTGAATCTTTACTTCCACCGTTGCTACTTTCTGCATTTGTACCAAAACTTCTGGAGCATCTATTGGCGGAGGTACCTCTGGAATTTGTTGAGATAAACTCAGATAAATTTCATCTCCTTTACGACATTGCCCTAACCTAAAATCTATCTCAGCAGGCAACTCCATTTGTTCTACCGCCACTAACCGAGGTACATCTGGGTGTAAACCGACAACATCCATTGCTGCTACAACATACCATCGATTATCCTTACCCAAGCACACATAGTAAGAAGACTGACCAGAACCAGGAATTTTAGCTACTAAAGCAGCGGCAATAGGTTTAGCGTCAGACCTCTTCGCAGTAGGAACGTGCTTTCCTTTTAAACTCATAATAGTTCCCGATAGAGCAAAAGACAAAGACAAAGACATCTCCTTAATGCGATTTTCATCCGCTTGCCTTTGCAAAATTTTCAGCAGTCGTTTTTCTTCTTTTACTCTTTCTCGTATCTTCTCATAATCTCTCAGCAACTGCTCTAAATTTACCAAATCATTCTGTTCATAAATCCCTAATTTATTTTGCAAAGAAGTTAACTCTGCCTGCTTTTGCTCAATCTCTATGCGTTCTGCTTCCAGGGAAAGACTAGATAAATATTGACCAAAACTACGTTCGACTAACTCCTTTGCCTCCTCCAAAGTATGAGTTTGCAGCAAATTCAGCACCATGCCATAACTAGGAGTAAACTGACTAACTAGGGGGTCAGCTCCTGAAGTTGCTAAATAAGATGCCTCCTTCGCACCCTCAAACCTAGTCTGGACAGTTAAAACGTAACCTTGAACATCCATCCCCCGTCGTCCAGCTCTACCTGCCATTTGCAGAAATTCTGATGGTTTTAGCAGTCTGTGACCTTCATCCGTACGTTTGGAGAGGCTAGAGATTACAGTAGTACGAGCTGGCATATTAATTCCAGCAGCTAAGGTTTCAGTGGCAAATACTACTTTGATTAAACCTAGCTGAAATAATTCTTCGACTAATCCTTTCCAAACTGGTAACATTCCGGCATGGTGAGCTGCTATGCCTTTGCTTAGGGGTTCGAGTTTTTTGGAGTGAGCTAAGTCTGGGTTACGAGTGAGGAATTTTTGAATTAGGTTTTGCAGTTTAGTTGCTTCTGCTTCGTCCAGCAAAGTAAGATTGCTGACTTGTGCTATTTCTGCCACTGCGCGATCGCAACCTCGACGGCTAAATATGAAGTAGATAGCTGGCAACATATCCCGCTCTTTAAGTTGGGATAAAACTGTTGGTAAGATTGGTTCTAGTTGTTTTTCTCTTCTATCTCTGCCTATTCTTCTATTTTTAGGCTTGAGCAAGGGATTTACTCTTTTTTGGTTATTGCTCAGTAGAGGAAATAGACCTTTGCTGTTAGAAAAATTAAATTGGAGAGGTACTGGCCGAAAATCAGAGTAAATCAGTTCAGTTGGCCCATGTACTTTATTGATCCAATCTGTAAGCTGGTCGCTGTTGGCTACTGTAGCGGAGAGAGCTAATAGTTGAATTTCTGATGGACAATAAATTATTAATTCTTCCCATACTGTGCCTCGTTGGCGATCGTTCATGTAGTGGCATTCGTCCAAGACTACGGCTTCTACTTTTTCTAGAGATGTGCCTATTTCTCCTATGGGGGTGCCATAGAGCATATTGCGGAAGACTTCTGTAGTCATTACTAGGACTGATGCTTCCCTGTTAACGGAGGTATCTCCGGTGACTAACCCTACTTTGTCTGCTCCAAATTTGTCCCGGAAGTCCCGCAATTTTTGGTTTGACAGAGCTTTGAGGGGTGTGGTATAGAATACTCGTCGTCCGCGACTTAGGGCACGG
Organism: Okeania sp. SIO2F5; assembly: GCF_010692685.1. Lineage (NCBI taxonomy): Bacteria > Bacillati > Cyanobacteriota > Cyanophyceae > Oscillatoriales > Microcoleaceae > Okeania > Okeania sp. SIO2F5. The sequence goes on from NZ_JAAHGU010000057.1 coordinate 5,368, forward strand.
TAGATGGCGTATTCTCCAATTAGAGTTTTGCCTGAGCCGGTAGGGGTACAAACAACTACGGATTTTCCAGCGTTTACGGCGACGATCGCCTCTTTCTGGAAGTTGTCTAGTTCAAATGGAAATAAGGTCTTCAGATCCAGCTCTCGGCTGTTCTGGGTTGAGTATGACACTAATGTTTATTTTCTTGACTTTATACAGGTTTTGTGATATTTACTATTCTGTTTTTTTAATTAACGAGTAAATATTGACACTCTCACCGTTAAATCAAAGATTATAATGGGAGATTCTTGTTTCAGACTCTTAACTAGGTAACAAATCAAACAAGCTGAGTTGCACCCCCGCCAGACCGTCTCCACAAGCTTTTTTGTTAACGGTATGCCCTACCGCTATTAATCCTCTTTTTCTAATTACTTTTGCAGCAGCTACATCCCGATTCACTTGATAACCACAACTGCTACTATTATGTTTTCTATCAGACAGTTTCTTTTTCTGTATATGCCCACATAACGGACATTCTTGAGAGGTATAATTCTTGTCAACTTTGTAATAGTACTTACCTCGTTTCCAGCAAACATAAGGCAATATTTCGTTGATAAACTGACCAATTCCAGAATCCAAGGATTGTTTTCTAACAATACCTTGAGACCAAGATTTAAAATTCATATCTTCAACAAAAATATTGTCTGTAAAATCGCAAAGTTGATGAGCTAGTTTGAAATGCCAATCACGTCTAGTATTAGCTATTTTTTCATGTAGTCTAGCTATTTTATTCTGGAGTTTTAACCAGTTATTTGAACCTCTTATTTTCTTCTTAAGTCTTCTTTGCAGCAATTTCAGCTCGCGCAGTGAACTCAATAAAAATTTAGGATATTTGATTAAATTTCCAGTGGAAGTAGCTACAAAAGATTCTATTCCTGCATCAATGCCTAATGACCTTTCACCTACTGGATTATCTGGGACTGATTCTGATGAAGTAAAGGTAATCATCAGATAATAACCACTAGCTTTTTTGACTATCCTGGCTTGTTTAACCACCATTTCTTCCGGGTATGGCCTACTCTGCTTTAATTTAATCCAACCCAATTGAGGTAACTTGAATCTACCGCAACCCAGACAATTTTTCAGCATGGCAGGAAAGACAAAGCTTCTCATCCTTTTCTTAAATCTTGGAAAGCCTTTGCCTAAACTTTTCATCTCAGAAAATGCCCTGTCTAATTGTTTTAAAGTTTGTTGTAAAACCTGAGCATTTGCTGATTTTAATCTAGGATTAGTTTTCTTAGCTATTGTTAAGTTTTTTGCTTGATGATTGTAATTAGGATAAGGGGCATCAGCAGGAATAATATACTCAGAAATAATTGAACAACTACTAATTGATGATTTTCTCGAATTTAACCAGTCTTTTCGTTTTCTTAAGGCATAGTTATATACACTTTTACAGACATCAAGAATGTGATTAATTTCTGCCTCTTGATGCTGAGTTGGTTTCAGCTTGTACTGGTAAGTTAAAGTAATCAACTTTGTTATTCAACTTCTAAGTAAATACTATTTAATTATAACACAAAATATGCACAGCCTTGACAACTACTAGAAAATTAAGCAAATTAGAAGAAAATTGGGAAACTAGCCTGAAAATTGGCTCTAGAAAATCCACAAAAATTACTGAATTTTTGACTTAAAAAAAGTAGCATGACAATAGGAACTAAAACTCCAAAAATAGTAGTAGTTGGTGCTGGTTGGGCTGGTTTAGGAGCCACTCACCACCTAGCCAAAAATGGCTATGACGTTACACTCCTAGAAGCTGGCCCTTATCCCGGTGGTTTAGTCGCTGGTTGGAAAACTCCCGGAGGCCGTTCTGTAGAAGTGGGCATACATGGTTTTTGGTATCCTTACCATAACATATTTTCTCTTGTCAAGAAGCTAAACCTCGATCCATTCACTCCCTGGACTCGTTCAGCTCAATATTCTCCTGCTGGGTTAGAGGTAGAATCACCTATTTTTCAAGACTTACCACCTTTTCCAACACCTCTTGGTACTTTTATTTATACTCAATTTAAACGATTACCTTTGAGCGATCGCCTTTCTGCTCTGCCACTGCTTTATTCTGTGATAGATTTTGATAATTCGGATGAAGCTTGGCGAAGATACGACGCAGTAACAGCGAGAGAATTATTCAAACAATATGGCGTGACTAAAAGATTATATGATGATGCTTTTAACGCCATGTTATTAGTTGGTTTATTTGCTCCGGGAGAACAATGTTCGGCTGCTGCTGCATTGGGAATGTTATATTATTTTATCCTAGCTCACCAACCAGATTTTGATGTTGTTTGGTGTCGGGGAACTGTAGGAGAAATGATATTTAAACCTTGGGTAGAAAATATTGAAAATTTGGGTGGCAAAGTTCTGACAAAACAGCGAGTTACTGACTTAATTGTTGATGATAATGGCAAAGCAACAAAGGTTGTTTGTGAAGACCAAATATTTGAAGCAGATGCAGTAATTTTTGCTGTTGGTATTAGTGGAATGAAAAAGATTCTGGCAGGGAGTGAAGCTCTGCAAAGTCGTCAAGAATTTAGGAATATTAATAATTTAGGTGGAGTTGATGTATTAGGAACCAGATTATGGTTCGACCGAAAAATTTCAATTCCTCGTGCTTCTAATGCTTGTTTTGGATTTGATACAACTACAGGCTGGACCTTTTTTGATTTGAATGCTTTACATGATGAATTTCGCCATGAACCAGGAACAGTTGTGGAAGTAGATTTTTATCATGCTAATCAGTTTTTGCCTTTAAGTGATGGGGAAATTATTAAAATGGTACAGACATATTTAGCAACTTGTATTCCAGAATTTATAGAAGCAGAAATTATTGACCAAAGTGTGGTTAGAGTTAGAGAAGCAGTCACTCACTTTTTTCCTGGAAGTTATCAATATTTACTCCCTGCTAAAACAAGTTTTGACAATGTATTTATGAGTGGAGATTGGATTGTTAATCGTCACGGTTCATGGTCTCAGGAAAAAGCTTATGTAACAGGTTTAGAAGCAGCTAACTTAGTAGTAGATAAGTTTAAATTAGGACAGAAAGCTAATATTATTCCCGTAGAAAAAGATGAGGAGCATATTCAATTTGCCAGGACGATAAATAAGTCGTTCAGAGAGATAGGAAAATCAATATTTCCTAATATTTGGTTGTAATATAGCAATCACCATGCTGGTGAGGTACAAAACTCTAGGCTTTAGGCAACAGGCAACAGGCAACAGGCAACAGTCAACAGGCAACAGGCAATAGGCAATAGGCAACAGGCAATAGGCAATAGTGAAGTAAAGACAAGAGTGTACCTCATGCTTACTGAGAAACGCTATATAGCGCTTTTCACCCCTATGAGGTACATCAACGATCCCCCTAGATCCGCCTTAAAAAGGGGGACTTCCGGTTTCCCCCCTTGTCAACACAGGGTCAATTTATTGTCACAGTTTATTGTCACACTTAGAAAAATTGATAGGGAGATTGGGAGTGTGGGGACTGTAGGGAAATTTGTATATTTGCACAATTTTTTGTATTTCATATTACAGCACTTTTTAGGAGAATGAGGTACCGCTTCCAGGATTTATCTTTTTTTCCCTACTCTTTTCCCTACTCCCTACTCCCGAAAGTCCTAAAATTTCGTACCTCATCAACTCCAAAACTGCTTTAATATTCTCTGACGACAAAGAATTAGCCCTGCCATCAACGGGGGTGGTGAAAATTGTCTGGGGTTTGTAGACATGGAGTGGCCGGTTGTTGACTATCCATAAGCAATTAGACCTTCAGCATAGCTGCCTTCTTCAAAGCAGTCGAAGGAAAGGAGACCGACAGAGCAAAAGCTGAAAACTCAGACAAAGCAATATTTTTCACTCTTCTCTCTTGCCTCTTCCTTCTTCCCTTCCCTCTTCCCTCTTCCCTCTTCTTTCTTACTTCTTCCCTCTGCTATAGGACTTACGCACTGACCATAGATATAGTTCTTTGTGGGTGACGCTACCGCTAACACACACTACCAATAGCGTTCATGCGTAAATCCTGAATTATTTCTCCCTGTTCCCAGATCCGGTGTTCCCTGTTCCCTCTTTTGGAGGAGATGTCACTATATTGAGAAAGGTAAACCACAGAAAAAATCAAGAATGACCTCAACCCTAGTCCAACCAACCCTCGAATCTCTCAACGCCCCTACTATCCACCAACTACCAAATGGACTTACTATCATTGCCGAATACCTACCAGTTGAAGCAGTTAATCTCAATATTTGGCTAAACGTTGGTTCTGCAGTTGAATCCGAACCAATCAATGGTATGGCCCATTTTCTTGAGCATATAATTTTCAAAGGCACTCCCAAACTCCGTGGTGGTGAATTTGAACGCTTAGTAGAACAACAAGGTGCCGTAATGAACGCCGCCACTAGCCAAGACTACACCCATTTTTACATTACCACTGCTCCTAAAGACTTTGCCAAATTAGCACCTTTGCAGTGGGAAGTACTCCTAAATGCCAGCATTGCAGATGACCCTTTTGAAAGAGAGCGGTCTGTTGTACTAGAAGAAATTCGGCGCTCAGATGATAACCTTAACCGTCGTTGTTACCGAAAAGCGATTGAAACCGCCTTTGAAAAATTACCCTATCGTCGTCCGGTATTAGGTCCTGCTGAAGTTGTTTCTCAACTGCAACCCCAACAAATGCGCGACTTTCATCAGACTTGGTATCAACCTGGTTCTATGACTGCCACTGTAGTCGGAAATTTACCAGTAGAAGAATTAATTGATATAGTCGCCAGTTCATTTACCGAAGCACAAAACAGCAAAAATATTCCAGAAATACCTCCACTACCACCCACAAATAATTTAACCCCAGAGCAACCTTTTACAAAAATAGTTCGCCATGAAGTAGTTGATGAAGCTCTTCAACAAGCAAGGTTAATGATGCTTTGGCGAGTACCTGGGTTAACTCAATTACATGAAACTTATGCCTTAGATGTATTGGCAACTATTTTGAGTCGAGGGAAAACATCTCGCCTGGTGCGTGACTTACGGGAAGAGCGAGGTTTGGTTTATTCTATTGGTGTGAGTAATATGAGTCATCGTCATCAAGGTGTTTTCTATATTTCTGCTAGGTTGCCAGAAGAAAATTTAGCTGAAGTAGAAGCAGCGATCGCTCACCACATACATACTATTCAACAAGAGTCGGTGACAGAAACAGAAATTCAACGTATTCGGACATTAGTTGCTAATAGGTTTATTTTTGCCAATGAGACACCGAGCGATCGAGCTAATTTATATGGTTACTATCACTCAATAGTGGGAGACTTAGCACCTGCGCTCAGTTATCCTCAACATATTCAGGCACTCGACTCGTCTGATATTCAACAGGCGGCATCAAAATATTTGTCTGTTGATGCTTATGGAGTAATAGCGTTTCGACCTAAGTAAGTGTAAAAAGTTAGGTAGTTAGGTAGGGTGCGTTAGGCAGTAATCATATTTGTGGTGAATTACTCTCTGGAAAATTTCTGCCGTAACGCACCAAGCAATCAAAATTGGCAGTAATCATATTTGTGGTGAATCACTCTCTGGAAAATTTCTGCCGTAACGCACCAAGCAATCAAAATTGGCAGTAATCATATTTGTGGTGAATCACTCTCTGGAAAATTTCTGCCGTAACGCACCAAGCAATCAAAATTGGCAGTAATCATATTTGTGGTGAATCACTCTCTGGAAAATTTCTGCCGTAATATCATATCCGGATAATTAGTGATCAGAAAACTCTCTCCTTCAACTCCAGTTCTTCTTCTTCCTTCTTCTTTCTTCCCTCCTGACTCCTGACTTCCCCTCCACGATCGGGGGAGGGGCGAGGGGTGGGTTGACTCCTGAGGACTCCGTAGTTATTTATTTATCACTGTTCAACCGGACATGATATAACGCACCAAGCAATCAAAATTGGCAGTAATCATATTTGTGTTGAATCACTCTCTGGAAAATTTCTGCCGTAACGCACCAAGCAATCAAAAGTAGTCGTCTGTTAAGATTCAATTGTTGGTCAGTGGGAGCATCTTGATCCCGTGCATGAAGGTCTAGTTGCCTTATATCAGCAAGAATCTCAGATTTTTAATCAGACTTTTATCTTAGGACTCCAAAACTTCCCGGATACACTATCCAATCTAGCTTCATCAAAACTTCATAATCCCTCTTGGCATAGCTAGACACTTCAAACCCCTATCTCATAATTAATTCCACTGATTTTAACCACTAAAAATACCATCGTCATTTTTGAAGATTTTGTAAAGTATAGTCACAAGGAGTTGCGGAAATTTCATGGGGGGGGTATACTAACCTTTAAGTCAATAAAAATAAGTTTTACAAGGGAATTAATTATGTTTAAACATTTTTCAATCGCTGCTGTTGGCGCTGCTATCACTACTTTTACTGCTGTTTCTGCGGCTAGTGCTGCTACTTTTGGGTTTTCTTTCAGTAATGTAAATGGTGCAGTCAATGGTACTGTTGAAGGTACTATTGAATTAATTGAATCACCTGTTCGCGATGATCGTTTTTTAGCTACTTCAGTTATAGTTACCTCTAGTCCTGACTTAGGATATAATCTTCCCCTAAATATTTTTACAGATATAAACCAACCTTCTGCAAATACTTTTATTGTTGTTGGGGGGGAAATTGATGGCTTATTGTTTAACTCTAACAATGAGACTGAAGGGTTATTTCTTAATCTTATTCCTGTTATTACACCAACTGGGCCAGAGCTTATTGGAGCTGCTCTTTTAAGCTCAGCAGGTGCTCGTGATCCCTTTTCTGGAGTTGCAGATATAGGCGCTTCGACCGTTACCTTTACCTCTCTTTCTACAACTATCCCTGAAACTGTCCCTGAACCGGGTACAATTTTAGGATTATTAACCGTTGGTTCATTAGGTGCATTAACTCGCAAACGCGAAGCATAAACCTAAGTGCTTCAGGTGCAACTTCTCACTCTATAAAACCTAATTTAATCAGGACTTACACACTACAACGTATTTTCGTCATTGCGACCGACAGGGTTTGCGTAGCAGTCCGGAACGGAAAGCAATCTCAAATCCTAGTTTTTCCTACCTCATGGGTAAGTCCTGTTAATGATACCTACAAATATTTGATTTTAGAGAGATTCACCTGAAAGTGTTAGGTGTGTCTCTCGAATTTATTTATGCCCTGCAATATTTTCTATTTGTGGTGAATCACTCTATTGAAAATTTCTGGCGTAATATCATGTCCGGTTGAATAGTTTAATTAAAGCTCTACTACAAACAAAAACTTTTTGATTGCTCATGATCCGGACATCATATAATGCACCGAGGAGTCAAAATTCCCGGCAATTAAGCCATCAGTTACATCCGTTACTAACATGACTTTTGGAAGTCGCCACTACATCTATAGGACTAACTTGAAGACGTAATCATACAAAGATCACACCTTAATATCCGGAAAGAGTTATGTCGCTTCATAAAAACTTAATAATTACCCATTCCATAGCAATACATTAGAATCTCCACTCCTAATATATTTGGCTGATTTTCACTACGAAAAACACTGTAGACATGTTTAAAGATTCGGTAAAGTAGAGCACAAAGGGGTTGCAGATTTTTCGCAGGGGGAGGTAGATTAGAGTTGTACGCAATCAAAATAAACTTTCCAAGGAGATTTAATCATGTTGAAAAAGCTTTCAATCGCTGCTGCTGGTGCTACTCTCGCTACTTTAACTGCTGTTTCTAGTGCTAATGCTGCTGCAATCCGGTCTGGATTTGACTCAAATACACTGCAACGAAATGATGACGGTTCAACAGGCCAAGTTTCAATAGGTTTTGATGTTGATTTCTACGGTATCATGTTCGACCAGTTGTTCGTCAACAACAACGGAAACATTACATTTGACTCAGCTTTGAGTAGTTTCACACCATTTGATCTGACTAGCACAGGTCAACAAATCATTGCGCCATTTTTTGGAGATGTAGATACTCGTGGTCCAGGCGAAGCTGTAACTTACGGTAGTGGTACTGTAGATGGTCGTGCTGCCTTTGGTGTCAACTGGGTTGATGTTGGCTTTTTCTCACAAAATGAGCCACTAAATAGCTTTCAGTTGGTATTGATAGACCGCTCTGAAACTGGCGCTGGCAACTTTGACTTTGAGTTCAACTACGATGAAATTCTCTGGGAAGCTGGTACATTTAGTGGTGGTAATTCACAAGGTTTAGGTGGTAACTCTGCTCGTGCAGGTTTCTCAAATGGTACTGGCAACGAAGGAACATTTTTTGAGTTAGATGGTTCCGCAGTTAACGGAGCTTTTCTTGACGGAGGAAGTCAGGCATTAGTCAGCAATAGCCTTAATAGTGATGTGTTAGGGCGCTATGTCTTCTCAGTACGGGATGGAGAAGTTGAATTTTCAGATCAAGTTTCAACTCCTGAACCTGCTTCTATCTTAGGTTTGTTAGCAATAAGTGCTTTAGGCGCAACTTCTCTCAAGCGTAAGCGTAAAGAAGAAGTGTAGGTTCACAGGTCTAATTTCTTGCAAACCTACGTCAATTTTAAAACCTAACTTGATTATACCTACAAATATTTGATTGTCAACAGATGCACCTAAAAAAAAGATTATGGGGCATCTTTTTACTTTCTTTCTTTACCTTATGTAGGCTAAAAATATTACCAATGCTTTAAAGCGATCGCTTTCTTCTTCCCAGAAGGCGATCGCTCCACCAATAATATCATGTCCGTTTATATCGTTTGTGTAAACCCAAGGGTGAATATCTACAGGAAATGATGGTTTTTTCTTGCGAGGGTAGCCTTCTTCCCTCTTCCCTCTTTCTTCTTCCTTCTTCCTTCTTCCTTCTTCCTTACCTTTGCTATACAAGACCGATGCTACCGGACATGATATAACCCATCCGTTACTAACCTAACTTTTGGAAGTCGCAACTACATCTATAGAACCCCTACATGGATCTATAAACGGGTGTGTGGGAAGAGGGGGGAGAGGGTGGAGAGGGTGGAGAGGGTGGAGAGGGGGAAGAGGGTGGAGAGTAGGGGAAATTGTGAAGCTTGGGGACCTAGATTCTACCTATTCTATATTCTCGATCTCCTGAGGAGGTCCTCCTGACTCCTGAGGAGGTCCTCCTATGCCACTTTGCAAAGATACGCTCAGGGCTTCTATAGGACTAACTTGAAGACGTAATCATACAAAGATCACACCTTAATATCCGGAAAGAGTTATGTCGCTTCATAAAAACTTAATAATTACCTATTCCATAGCAATACATTAGAATCTCTACTCCTAATATATTTGGTTGATTTTCACTACGAAAAACACTGTAGACATTTTTAAAGATTCGGTAAAGTAGAGCATAAGGGGGTTGCAGAAATTTCGGGGGGGGGTAGATTAGATTTGTAGGCAATAAAAATAAACTTTACTAAGGAGATTTAATTATGTTGAAAAAGCTTTCCGTCGCTGCTGCTGGCTCTGCAATCGCTACTTTAGCTGCTGTTTCTGGTGCGAGTGCTGTTAGTTTCTCTGGTGCTGGGGGTTTAGTTCCTACTACTGGTACTTCTGGTTTATTTGAAAGTTCTATTACTGTCACAGACGATATCATCATTGATGATATTTCTCTTGATTTTAATGACCTTACTCACACATGGTCTGGCGATTTAGTTGTAGATTTAACCTACGATGATGGCGCAGGTACTGTTATTACAGCAGGTGTATTTGATAGTGTTGGTGGTCCTACTGATTTTGATGGAGACTATACTTTTGAGGATGGTGGCGCTGTATTTCCAGGAGCAGGAAATCCTATTCCTGGTGGGATTTATTCACCTAATGAAAGTTTCTTAGATGCTTTTGCTGGTATTAATGTAGCAGGTACTTGGACTTTAAGTATTTTTGATCAATTTGGTGGCGATAGTGGTTCTCTAGGTAGTTGGGATTTGAATATAGAAGCAGCTACGGTCGATCCAGTCTCAACTCCTGAACCTGTTTCCTTGTTTGCCTTATTCGGAATAGGTGCTTTAGGTGTTACTTCTCTCAAACGTAAACAAAAAGAAGAAAAGTAGGTTCACAGGTCTAATTTTTTGCGAACCTACCTCATCAAATAAAACCTAGCTACATTATATCATCAAACATTTGTTTGTCACGCTGAAATCTACAAAGCATTTGTACGCGAAATATGTATGGGTATCATTCATTTATGCCCATACATTATATTAGATATCTCTGATAATCGAAAATCAAATCAATTATCGTGTATAAATCATCAATTATTTCTCTCTTGGGAGGGGTTATATAGAATCCGGGTAATCAGTTATCGTATTGCGGAGGAGTCAGGAGTCAGGAGTCAGGAGTTAGGAGTTAGGAGTTAGGAGTTAGGAGTTAGGAGTTAGGAGAAATATTGGATTTGAACTATTAAATTATATAATTCCTATTCAATAGAAAACTTGTCTTAATGAAGAAGTAGTTTTGCAATTACTGTATAACCGGATTTTATATTAGGGGTTGCTCCTCTACTCCCTACTATCTCTTTTCCCCATAGGTATATTATTAATTATAACTATAACAATTATGTCCAATAAAAATTATGATGTGGCAATTATCGGTGGCGGACCAGCAGGTAGTACCACCGGAACTTTACTCAAAAAATATAACCCTAATTTAGAAGTATTAATTTTAGAAAAAACCAAATTTCCCCGCGATCATGTAGGAGAAAGTCAACTACCTCAAATTAGTGCTATTCTAGAAGAAATGGGATGTTGGGATAAAGTAGAGGCAGCTAATTTTCCCATTAAAGTTGGTGTCACCTATCGTTGGGGAAAAAGCCCTAAATTGTGGGATTTTAATTTTCTACCACTAGAAGAGTTTAAAGATGAACCCCGCCCTGCTAAATACAAAGGACAACGCCAACAAACAGCTTTTCAAGTCGATCGCTCAGTATATGACACTATTCTCTTAAACCATGCTCAAGATAATGGTTGCGAAGTTAGACAAGAAACAGCAGTTACTAAAGTAGATGTAGATTTAGAAACAGACCAAGTTAAGAGTTTACATTTAAACAGTGGAGAACAAATTAACGCCCGTTATTATATTGATGCTTCAGGACATATCGGCGTATTGAGAAGAGTTTTAGGAGTAGAAACAACAATTCCCACAAGATTACAAAATATAGCTATTTGGGATTACTGGACAAATGCAGAATGGGCGGATGAAATTGGTGTAGGTGGTACAAGAGTTCAGGTAATGAGTTTAGCTCATGGTTGGATTTGGTTTATTCCTCTAGGTCCGACTCGTACAAGTATTGGTTTTATTTGTCCGGCAGAACATTACAAAAAACTCAAAAAAAGACCAGAAGATATTTATCAAGAAGCTCTCAAAAGTGAACCTCGTATTAGTGAATTAATTGCTAATGCTACTAGCAGAGGTAAGATTGAAACAACAAAAGATTGGTCTTTTCTCTCAGAAAAGTTAGTAGGAGAAAATTGGTTTTTAGTAGGAGAGTCGGCAGGTTTTGCCGATCCGATTTTAGCTGCGGGTATGACTTTAACTCATGTGAGTGCTAAAGAAGCAGCTTATACTATTTTAGAACTAGAACAACAAAAACACGACCCTACTTGGTTAAAGCAACATTACGAAGATAACCAAAAGCGACGTATTAAACAACATATTCGTTTTGCAGATTATTGGTATGCTGCTAATGGTCAGTTTAGCGACTTACAAAAACATTGTCGAGATATTGCTAAAGATGCAGGATTAAAATTAACTCCTGAAGAAGCTTTTCGCTGGTTATCTCAAGGGGGTTTTACCAATGATATTTTAGGTCAAGCAGTTATTGGAGGTTTTGATCCTACTTCTATGAAACAAGTAATGCAAAGATTTGCCCAAAAAGATTCATCTTGGGAAATTAGTGGTTACAACATCTTTAAACTAAATCTTGAAGGTGCAAAACAAGAAGATTTACCTGTATACAACAATGGTCGTATTGAGAAGATAAAATCTTATGTTAAAGATGAACAAAGACTACCTTTAACAGGTTTTTATGCAGCATTAGTCAAAATATTAGAACGTACTTCCGATATTCAACAAATATCAGCCTTATTAAAAAAATCCTTAACTTCTCAGTATTCACCCCAACACACTCAAGTTGCTTTTAATCATGCCTTACAATGTTTAGAAGTAATGGTTTCTGAAGGGTGGGTAAGAGCAAAAATAGACAAGAAAAAACCTAAATTACAACTTTCTACTCCTACAGAAGGAGCTTTAATTCATGCTCATTCTTAGTCATCTCAAGAGTATGTAGCAGATTCGGGATGAATGTGGTACAACCGACGGGGTAAATATTTTTTGCTTGTTCGAGACCCTACTACCTATTTTCATCAATATATGTACTTCGTGTCTTAAGTAAGTGTAAAAAGTTAGGTAGTTGGGAAGAGGGGGGAGAGGGTGGAGAGGGGGAAGAGGGGGGAGAGGGTGGAGAGTAGGGGACCTAGATTCTACCTTTTTCCCCTATTCTATATTCTCGATCTCCTGACTCGGTCCTCCTATGCCACTTTGCAAAGATACGCTCAGGGCTTCTATAGGACTAACTTGAAGACGTAATAATACAACGATCACACTTTAATATCCGGAAAGAGTTATGTCGCTTCATAAAAACTTAATAATTACCTATTCCATAGCAATACATTAGAATCTCGACTCCTAATATATTTGGGTGATTTTGACTACGAAAAACACTGTAGACATTTTTAAAGATTCGGTAAAGTAGAGCATAAGGGGGTTGCAGATTTTTCGGGGGGGGGGGGTAGATTAGAGTTGTAGGCAAAAAAAATAAATTTTACCAAGGAGATTTAATCATGTTGAAAAAGCTTTTCGTCGCTGCTGCTGGCGCTACAATCTCTACTTTATCTGCTGTTTCTGGTGCTAGTGCAATTGTCAATGGTAGTTTTGAAAACGGTTTCACTGGATGGATAACCGAAGATCTAACCACACCATTCTTTCCTTTGATTGTTGATGGTGCTGGTGAAACACCAGGTTTTGGTTTCTTTACAAGCGATCCAACAGATGGATCTCTTGCTGCTTTGCATGGTTTTGATGGCAACGGCCCAGGTATAATAAGTATTGCTCAAGATGTTTTCATTAGCTCAAGCAATACAGAACTTTCCTTTGACTTTCGAGGTGCTTGGGACCTAGTAAATTTTGTTCCAACATCTGCTCGTGTATTTGATGTAAATATTGAAGAAGTTGGAGGAGGATCGACTCTTCTAAGCACCAATTTCCTAATGGCTAACCCAGGAGAATTCGTTAGTGATACAGGAAACTTAACTGGATCATTGGATTTATCTGCTTTTGCTAATAGTTCTGTGCGCATCAATTTTGATTGGTTTATACCAGAAGACTTTACTGGTCCCGCTTTTTTCCAACTTGATAATGTTCAGCTTACTCAAGGAACTCCTGATACTCAAGGAGTTCCTGAACCTGCTTCTATCTTAGGTTTACTAGCTCTGGGTACTTTAGGCGCAACTTCCCTCAAGCGCAAACAAGAAGAAGAAATGTAAGTTCACAGGTCTAATTTCCGGTAAACCTACGTCACTTAAAAAAACCTAACTTGATTATACCTACAAATATTTGATTGTCAACAGATGCACCTAAAAAAAAGATTATGGGGCATCTCTTTACTTTCTTTCTTTACCTTATGTAGGCTAAAAATATTACCAATGCTTTAAAGCGATCGCTTTCTTCTTCCCAGAAGGCGATCGCTCCACCAATAACCCATCCGTTACTAACATAACTTTTGGAAGTCGCCACTACATCTATAGGACTAACTTGAAGGCGATATTGCATCCTTAACGTTGCGCGATCGCCCAATTTACCCCCAACTAGGGACGGCGAATTCTGGTTTTGGTTTCATCTGCAACCACCAAGCAACCCCGCAAAGTTGCCAGTGGATATTCCCGCACAACTCTAACCAAAACATCAAGCACTGCTTGACGACTTCCATTGCGGGAACGCAACAATAAAATACCAGGGTGATATCATGTCCGTTTATATCGTTTGTGTAAACCCAAGGGTGAATATCTACAGGAAATGATGGTTTTTTCTTGCGAGGGTAGCCTTCTTCCCTCTTCCCTCTTCCCTCTTTCTTCTTCCTTCTTCCTTACCTTTGCTATACAAGACCGATGCTACCGGACATGATATGACTTCCCGGCGGAAAACGGCGGACATCAGAAAAATCAAGGTCGAGAGTAATAAAAAAGCGTCCCTCTGCACAAACTTGCTGCCATACAACCTCATCATCTTGACTGGATAATCCTTCATCAGTAACTAGATCGCAATCAGAACCCTCTTCTCTAAGAAAAGTAGGGTGGGCGATACTGAGATTTTTATCTAATTTTATCAACACAACCCTGATCGTAATGGTAATAGCTCTTCTCCCCTGGTCAGTGCAGCAGCATAAGCGATCGCTGCCCGCACATTTTCTCAAGTCAAAGGTGGATATTCCTCGACGATCTCTTCTAGTGTCAACCCCTCTGCCAAATTATCCAAGATGACCGAAACCATAATTCGGGTTCCTTTAATACAAGATTTCCCGTGACAAACTTTAGGATTGATGTCAATCTGGTCTTGCCAGTTATTCATTTTTGAACCCCTACCATATTTTCAACGACAACTAGACAACTAATAGAATAGTAGCATAAACTTAAGAGACAAAACGACCTTCCAAAAACAATAGCGTTTAAGGGGCGATGTTGCATCCGCAACGCTTTCCTACGGAATGCTGCACAAATATCGGCGACTGCCGAAAACAGCCTCTATTTGACACAAACCCCCAGATATGATAAAATATAACTATCGCTAACACATACCCAAACCAACCTAATGACAACAACCAAACTAGGGGAAGAATATCAAATAGTCATTCCTCCAGAAGTACGCGATACCCTAAAATGGCAACCTGGCGATCGCCTAGAACTAAAAATCGTTGATGACACTATAGTTATAGTCCCAGAAATGAGCTATACATCGCGCCTCTTCGGCAAACATCGTCAACTATGGCAAGACGAAGATGCCATCAACTACATTCGCTCTCAAAGGGAGTGATGGCGAGATTAGAAGAACTAGAAGGAGCAAAAATAGCTCTAGACAGCGTGATTTTTATTTACGCCTTAGAAGGTAATGCAGAATTTGGCGATCGCGTCCTCAAAATTTTTGAGGCCATCGAACAAGGAAAGTGTCAAGCTTTTGCTTGCGATTTGGTTTTGGCAGAACTCATGGTCAAACCTTTGCGTGAGGGGCAAATTGAAATTGCCCAAGAGTATGCAACGGAGCTACCAAAATTCCCCAATCTCACATTCTGTAGTATTACTAGAGCAACAGTAATTAGAGCAGCAAACTTAAGAGGAAGCAGTAATTTAGGTTTAGTAGATGCCTTACATCTGGCAACCGCCATAGAAGCAGGATGCACGGTTTTTCTGACCAACGATACTGCTTTACGCCATCCCAGTCCAGGTATAGATATCTGGATGCTTGCAGATATAGAAAATTAAACAAATAACAATAACTATTCCCCAAAACTTAAAACAAACTAAAATTCAAGCTAACTTGTCATAAATGTCCCATAATTTGGTCTAGTCCAGAGAATAGGATATTATAGCTCCTGATTACTATTTCCTATTATATAAACCTAATATGGAACTCAAAGACTTTCTGGGGACAGACCTTAAATACGACGTAAAAACTCTCGCCGATGATGAACACCTCACCCGCGAGATTCAGGCCATACTTATTGACCTAAATATGCTTAACCCTCCAATAGATGGCATATTTGGCCCATTAACCACAGCAGCACTTCATCGATTTCAAGTAGATCAAAAAAGTGGTGAAGCTGGATATTTAGGGGAGAAAACTATCAAAAAATTGTTCGATGCAAAAGAAGTAAATATTCCTGCATCTCTAATCATATTAAAAACGAAAAAAGACACTATCCTGAAATCAAGACCCCTTCAATCTTCTCAATTAACTGAGTCAGAAAAACATCATATTCCTGCTAATCAAGAGTTTGAACTTTTAGCTTACGCTACAGTGAGAAACCACTTCCGGATTGCCTTTCGTAACCATAAACACAACAGTTCAGGAATTTGGTATATCCATGAAAAACACATCGAAATTTATGAAAATCATCAAATTGTGCATCCTAAGCACAAACCAAATACTATCAGAATTAAAGTTCCCTACAAACCAAAACTAGACAATTGGTATAATCCTACAGGTTTATGTAATATTACTTCAATCGCTTCCTGTTTAGAATTTTTGCAGGCTAATCGTAGGTCTAATTATGGTCAATTTGAAGATGAACTTTATGAATATGCTTTAAGTCAAGGTTACAGTCGTCATAATCCACATCATTTAGTTAAAATTGTTAGAGATTATGGATGTCAAGATACTTTTAAAACTAATGCCACTATTGAAGAAGTTCAAGACTACCTAATAGCAGGAAATCCTGTGGCTATACATAGTTATTTTACTTCTTTTGGTCATCTGATTGTCGGTGTTGGTTTTGATAATGAAGGATTATTTATCCATGACCCCTATGGGGAATGGTTTTCTACTGGATATCGTACTGACCTAAGTGGTGCTTATTTACATTATTCTTATCGATTCATTCGGAATGTTTGTATGCCAGATGGGAGTTTCTGGGTACATTTTATTTCAAAGTAGAAGAAGGAAGAAGGGGTGTTGCTGAAGCGCGTGTATGATATTAATCTTAATTACTTAGGAGACAGGAGACAGTCCTCAAGAGTCAGGAGGGAAGAAGCAAAAAGGTTTTAGTTATCTAGGAAAGAAGGCTTAAAAGCACGAAAAGACCTATATTTTCCTTAGATATTCACCCTTTGATTTACATGAACAATATCAATAGATAATGATATAAATTTTGAAAAAAAATAGGGAAATTATAGAGATAGTTTTCTAATTATTGGCATGGATATTTTGAAGCATCTAGCATCTATACTTCGAGATTATTTGTAGTATTTTTTTTCAAACTGGTATAAAACCTAAAACCTACCATCTAAAACCTTTTCTATTTTCATACTTAAATCTAACCAAGTTGACCGAGTAACGAGTAATAGGAGCGCTTGTAGAAATATAATCTACTCCTATTTCGGCAAAATTCCTAATAGTTTCCAGGGTAATATTTCCCGAAGCTTCTATTTTAATCTGACTATTATTTTGCCAAATCATTTTAACTGCTTGCTCCATAACTTCAACAGACATATTGTTGAACATAATAATATCTGCCTGATGCTCTAAATTAGTCTTTACCTCTACTAATGTTTCTGTTTCTATTTCAATAGTAAAAGGATAAGGGATTGTTTCTTTTACTTTGGCGATCGCTTCCCCAATACCTCTAGCACCAGAAGTTAAAATACCCTAGCTGCGATGGCTAAACCTGCGATGACTACTATTTCCTTTACTAACCAATGGCCTATTTCTAGAATTATTTCATCTCCTACAAATAGGCCAGAAGTTGTGCGATCGCCCCTGTCAATATCTTCTTAGGAACCCATTTTTTAATAAATTGTCTAATATTACTTTTGGTGATATAATAAGTTTAATCGTTTTGTCTAAAGAGAGTTGGTTTACCTGAAATATCAATAATTTTATGTAAATCCAAGCTCTCAGTAGAATATAATTAGTGTGAATTCCGACTATAATTATAACCTCTCTGTCTCCAGCAATGCCCTCCGCATAGCATTTAGGCTTTCTTCTTGATCCACCAGACGGTTTAGAGCTAATACAATATCATCAGGAACTCCTAAAAGTTTAGCTGCTTTTTTGACTGCCATTTGTTCTTGAGTGGCGAATTCCGAATCTGCTCTACACATTTGAATGGCATCAAAAATTAATGTCCTAGGAACACTAAAAGGCACATCACATTTATTAATATCAGGAACTAGCTCTTCCAAGTTAGCATTTTTATAGTCAAATACTTTGTATGCCTCAATAATTTCTTCTGGCACATTTATTTATAGAAGGTTGATGATTTATTAACCAATTCATTTCTGCTTCGCTAACTTCTCCATCTGCTCCAGCAATAGTCAACATCCCATACCCATATTTAAGAGTAGCTATTTCATCTGCATAGGATCAACCATATGTCTGTTGATAAAATTCAGGAAATTCTACTTTTTTTCCAGATAAATCGCTCATAGTTATTAGTAATGAGGAATAAGATTAGTCTTCAGGATAGTATCATAACTATAATCAATCTCATTTGTGTTTATCATTATTTCAACATTTTGATGACAGTTTAATGAAAGTACAAACGTTTTATGGAATCTCCTTACCGAATAATAAAGGTTTAAAGCCTCCTTTAAAAAAGAAAAAATTTTCACGCTCCGCGTCAATCCTCTTTTTTTCAAGGAGATGTATTTGTTAATTATTAATTATTAATTGTTGAATCTACCCTGTGCTTCATCTAGCTGAAAACCGCTATAAATTAAATTAAATTCACCAAAAAACAAAGGCTCTCTCGTATCGTTGAGAGAACCTTTGTTCATATTTAACCTGGCATCGCGCTATTTTACCGGGCGGCTACCCACCGAGTATCTTCGCCACCGTAGCGTTTAACTTCCGAGTTCGGGATGGATCGGAGTGGGTCCACTACGTCATAGACACCAGGAAAAGCTGATCATCATATAAATTAATTATTTTTGCCTTAAACTATTTAAGTTGTTGGGCGCTTTCTTTTCCTTACGTTTACTACTATAAATATCTTTTTCAAAAATGTCAACCCCCTAAGCAAATTTTTTTTAATCTCTGAATTTTAGGCCAATGGGAGTAGGGGAGTGGGGGAGTGGGGGAGTAGGGGAGTAGGGGAGTAGGGGAGTGGAGGAGCAGGGGAGTAGGGGAGAAATTCAGATAAATCGAGGTAATTATCCATTATCCATTATCCATTATCCATTAATGAATACCCTCTTTTTCATACCATTTAACCACCTGTTGGACTGTCAAATCTTGAAGTGGTACGCCAAATTCTTGAGAAACCTCTTTTAAAGGACGTAACGAGGAGATGACTAACCTAGTAAAAAAGCTCTCAAAGTTAGCATCTACATCTAAATGTTCCTTAATATTCTCGTCCTTTTGAATCCAAGTAGTTATTTGCTCTGAAGGTATTTCTTCTGGAGCTAAACCCGTTTCCTCTGCTATTTGCCTCAGACACCTCAATGAATAAATGGCCAGCCGCGTTGAAAACTTGTCTTTGGAAGTTAGGAGCGCCCCATCAACTTGAGCAGATTCCTCCGCTGTTAAAAATTCCATGGATTGTTGCATATTAATTTTTGATTTTATATTTTTGATTCAGGAGAAAAGGGGAGTAGGGGAGTGGGGGAGTAGGGGAGATTGAAGTAATTATAGAATGGTAAACACATATGATATTTATCAAAATAATATCGGTCTAAAACCCCGCCTTGACTGGCGAAATATTTTTGGAACCTTGCTCAAATCCTCATTACAAAAATAACTTCTGAGTTCTGAGTTCTGAGTTCTGAGTTCTGAGTTCGTTGAATAACCGGATTCTATATCAGAATTAGACACTCATTTTTATAGCAAGGAACAAGAACAAGTTGTTTAGGACAGAGACTGATGATAAAGGAAATGTTTCCCCCCTATTCCCTATTCCCTGTTCCCAGATCCGGTGTTCCCTCTCTTAGTTATTAAATAACCACAACGATGTTCTCCATTAACAATCCAATGAGTTCTCTCCACAGTACAATCAGGCAGTACAGCACCAAACATCTCTAATTCATGGCCACAAACACTGGGGAAAGATTCGGCCACACTGGAGATAGCACAGTTGTGCTCCATAAATATGTAGCGTTCAACGGGCAACTGTGGTTCTCCTATTTCTGCTGAGGAAGCTGAATCACTTTTGACTTTTGAATTCTGAATTTTGAGCGATCGCTCGTCCACTTCCTGAGATTCTACAGGAGACCACTCTGCCATGAAACCCTCTGCTTTGCGGAGTTCTACTAAATGGGCTACGCGTTCCTGCACTTTTCCTGTCCCTAATAGTTGGCGATAGTGCATTGCTTTACGCTGCCATTGTTTGTGGAATACTTGACTGAGTTGGTCCTGGCCAATAGTTTCGGCTAAGGTGTCAAGGAAGGAAACGGCAAATTCATCATAATTATGGGGAAAGCGATCGCGTCCTTGAGTTGTTAATTGATAAATATGTTGTGGCCTTCCCATCCCGGTTTGTACTGACTTATATATAATCAGTCCTTCTGCTTCTAAGTCTTTTAAATGGCGACGTATAGCTTGGGGACTAATTTCTAAAGATTCTGCTAACTCTAAGGCGGTGGCTTGAGTTCGCTTCATTAAATGTTGTAGGATTTCTTGTTTGGTCGAATTTTGTTGGGTAATTTCCATTTTGTCAAAAAAAAATATTTAAATTGGACTTTGACAATATCATTGTTGTTAATGTAACCTAAAATAGACTTAAGCAACAAATAAGTTGTTTAACTGGCTGCTAAAGGCCATCTAAATTACTAAAGAAGTAAATATAACTAGGAAATAAATACAATGACTGCTAAAGTAACAACCTTAGTTAATCAACCTTATAAGTATGGTTTCGTTACCGATATCGAATCAGAAACTATTCCTCGTGGACTGAGCGAAGATGTAATTCGTCTGATATCTGCTAAAAAAAATGAGCCAGAGTTCATGCTCAACTTTCGTCTGAAAGCATATCGAAAGTGGCTACAAATGAAGGAACCAGTCTGGGCACAGGTTGACTATCCACAAATAGATTATCAAAATATTATTTACTATTCTGCACCAAAAGTTCAAGATAAGAAGAAAAGTCTGGATGAAGTAGATCCTACTTTGTTAGATACTTTTGAGAAACTTGGCATTCCCCTTTCGGAGCAGAAGCGTCTGAGTAATGTTGCGGTTGATGCTGTATTTGATAGTGTTTCTGTTGCGACTACTTTTAAGGAGAAACTCGCTGAAGATGGTGTTATTTTTTGTTCTATTTCTGAAGCAGTGCAGGAATATCCAGAGTTGGTGGAAAAATATCTTGGTAGTGTTGTACCTGTAGGGGATAATTTTTTTACTGCTCTTAATTCTGCTGTATTTAGTGATGGGTCTTTTGTCTTTATTCCTAAAGGTGTAAAATGTCCGATGGATCTTTCTACTTACTTCAGAATTAATAACGGAGATGCTGGTCAGTTTGAGCGGACTTTAATTGTTGCTGAGGAAGGTAGTTCAGTAACATATTTGGAAGGTTGTACTGCTCCAATGTTTGATACTAACCAACTTCACGCTGCTGTAGTTGAACTTGTTACTCTCGATAATGCTGAGATTAATTATTCGACGGTGCAAAACTGGTTTGCTGGTGATGAAAATGGTAAGGGTGGTATTTATAATTTTGTGACTAAGCGCGGTTTGTGCAAGGGAGTAAATTCTAAAATTTCTTGGACGCAGGTAGAAACTGGTTCTGCTATTACCTGGAAATATCCTAGTTGTGTTTTGGTGGGGGACAACTCCGTGGGAGAATTTTATTCTGTTGCTCTGACTAATAATAAGCAGCAAGCAGATACAGGTACGAAAATGGTGCATATTGGCAAAAATACTCGCAGTACAATTATTTCTAAGGGTATTTCTGCTGGAAACTCTGCTAATAGTTACCGTGGTTTGGTGAAAATTGGGTCTGGTGCTAAGGGGTCGCGGAATTATTCTCAATGTGACTCAATGTTAATTGGCGATCGCGCTCAAGCAAATACTTTTCCCTATATTCAAGTAGATAATAATACTGCTAAGGTTGAGCATGAAGCTTCTACTTCTAAAATTGGTGAAGACCAACTTTTCTATTTTACTCAACGGGGTATTTCTGCTGAAGATGCGGTGTCTATGATTATTAGTGGTTTTTGTAAGGATGTTTTTAATGAGTTGCCTATGGAATTTGCTGTTGAAGCTGACAAATTATTGAGTTTAAAGTTGGAAGGAACAGTTGGATAATTAATAATTAATAATTAATAATTAATAATTAAGAGCTGATTTGTAAACTGGGTTGAAACTTATTTATACTATAGGTTTGCGGAAAACTATTTCCTGGGGGGGATAGTGTCGAACTCTTACACTGTAAAGCATTTATCCTCTTAATATTTACTTTGTAAATCAGCTCTAATAATTGGTAATTGGTAATTATGAAAAATAATGTAGTTAAAGAAAAATCATTTGCATTTGCACTACGAATTGTTAAATTGTCAAAACACCTGAATCAAGAGAAACAGGAGTATGTTTTATCAAAGCAATTACTTCGTAGTGGTACAGCAATTGGTGCTTTGGTGCGTGAAGCTGAATATGCTGAAAGTAGTGCCGACTTTGTACATAAAAATGCTGTTGCTCTGAAAGAGGTCAATGAAACTCTGTATTGGTTAGAGCTATTACATCAAGCAAATTACATTGATGTCAAAGGGTTTGACTCAATTAATCAAGACTGCATAGAACTCTTAAAACTTCTGACAGCTATTGTCAAATCGACCAAATCAAATAATTATTAATTATTCATTATTAATTATTCATTATTTACGGATGACGGCTATTGTTAAATCGACCAAATCAAATAATTATTAATTATTCATTATTAATTATTCATTATTTACGGATGACGGCTATTGTTAAATCGGCAAAATCAAAAAACCAATAAAAAGTTATCAATTATTCATTATCAATTACAAAAGAGGTATATATGATTAAAGAAAATAGCGAAGTTATTTTATCTGTTAAAAATTTAACTGCTAATGTAGAAGGAAAAGAGATTCTTAAAGGCTTAAATTTAGAAATAAAAGCTGGAGAAATTCATGCCATCATGGGGCCAAATGGTTCCGGTAAAAGTACTTTTTCTAAAGTATTAGCAGGTCATCCTGCCTACGAAGTTACAGGGGGAGAAATTACATTTTTAGGCAAAAATTTATTAGAAATGGAACCTGAAGAACGTTCATTAAATGGCATTTTTTTGGCATTTCAATATCCCCTAGAAATTCCTGGAGTTAGTAATTTAGACTTTTTGCGAGTTGCTTATAATACTAAACGTAAACATCAGGGATTAGAAGAATTAGACGCTTTTGATTTTGACGATCTAGTGCAGGATAAATTAGATATCGTCAAGATGAAACCAGAGTTTTTAGACCGGAGTGTAAATGAAGGTTTTTCTGGTGGAGAAAAAAAGCGAAATGAAATCTTACAAATGGCATTGTTAGAGCCAAAATTAGCAATTTTAGATGAGACTGACTCAGGGTTAGATATTGATGCTTTGAGAATAGTAGCAAATGGAGTAAATGAATTAGCAAATGAATCAAATTCTCTGTTAGTAATTACTCACTATCAACGTTTATTAAACTATATTGTGCCAGATTTTGTTCATGTAACAGAAGGCGGTAGAATTATTAAAACTGGTACAAAAGAATTAGCATTAGAATTAGAAGAAAAAGGTTACGATGATTTGATTGAAGAGGCAAAAGTGGGAGTGTGAAAAGTATGCAAGTTTCTGTAAAACCAGAGATATCTTATTTAGACAAGTTACTGAAAGAGTGTTGTAAAGGAGTATCTCCAACTGTACCGCCAGAATTTCCTCTAGATGGAAATATGGCAAGTTGGTTACAGCAAGTACGTGATCGCGCAGGAACCTGGGTGCGTGAGTTGGCCTTTCCCACAAAGCGAGATGAAGAATGGCGGTTTTCTGACTTGTCTGCAATGATGAAGTTAGATTTTCAAGCACCTGCACCAGTAAATTTGGATACTTTGAATATTACTCCTTTTATTTTGCCGGAAGCAACAGACAGTCGGTTGGTATTTGTGAATGGGGTATTTGCACCAAAGTTATCATTAGTCGAAGGTTTGACAGATCGAGTGTTTGTCGGAAACCTAGGGCAGTTACCTCCCGAATATCAAGACCGCATCGGAGATTATTTGGGGCAACAACAGGGAAGTAAAGAAGTATTTACATCCCTAAATACTGCTGGTTTAACTGATGCAGCAGTGGTATGGTTGCCAAAAAATCAAGTTGTAGAAAAACCAATACATCTATTATTTATTGCGACTCAGACTGAAATTCCGATTTTGACTCAGCGTCGTTGTTTAGTAGTAGCGGAGCGTAACAGTAGTGCGACAATAATTGAGCATTGTGTTACAGCAGAAGTTATTTGTCCAGAAGCACCCAGTTCTCGCCCCTATCTGACAAATACAGTTACAGAAATATGGGTAGAGGAAAATGCGGAAATTAATCATAGCAGGGTGCAGCGAGATGCAGGAACAGCATTTCATATCGGCAAAACAGCGATCGCTCAAGCGAAGAATAGTCGTTATACTTGCAATGCTATCCATTTAGGGGCAAAATTATCTCGTCATAATTTAGAAGTTTCTCAAATGGGCGAGGGAACGGAAACTAATCTTTATGGTTTGGCATTTATTGGGAATGAGCAAGAAGCAGATACTCACAGTGCCATTATTTTGAATCATCCCAATGGTGTAACTGAGCAACTTTATAAGTGTATTGTTGATGACAAAGCACATTCTATATTTAATGGCAAAGTCTATGTTTCTCAAACTGCACAGTTGACTAATGCAGCTCAGTTAAATCGTAATTTGTTACTTTCTTCTGGTGGGAGGGTTGATACAAAACCGCAATTAGAAATTATTGCTGATAATGTTCAATGTTCCCATGGTGCAACTGTTAGTCAGTTGGATGATGATGAAGTGTTTTATTTACAAAGTCGAGGTTTGAATGAAGAAGTAAGTCGTAATTTATTAATTGATGCTTTTGCGGCAGAAATTATTAACAAGTTGCCCTTACCTTCTTTGCAAAATATTTTAAAACAATGTGTTGCTTGTAAAGTGTAAAAGAAGGAAGAAGGAAGAAGGAGGAAGGAGGAAGGTGAGTTAAAAAATTGATTGAGACTTATTACTCCTTGGAGATTAATTCCTCCTTCGGTGTAATAAAGTTTCAAAGAGAGTAATAAGGAAAAAGTAAAAAGAAGGAACTAAGCAAGTGAGCTAAAAAGTTGATTGAGACTTATTATACCAATTCCTAAAAGTAACGCTATACTTGGGTAAAATTTCAGTTATTAACTAATTAAAACAGACCGAATCACCTTTTTGCTAAAAATAGCCCAGTTAATGTTAATTATTCTTACTTTTTACTTCTCCCTAACTCCCCGACTCCCCGACTCCCCTGCTCAACAAAATGTAGAAAAGTTGTTGAGAAATGGTATTACTCCTTGGGGACTAATTCCTCCTTCGGTGTAATAATGAGTTAATAACTCATAGCTGATAGCTGATAGCTGATAGCTAAATGCTTACTAATAACTGATAGCTGAAAAAATGACTATTATTCAAGAAAAAACACTAGGTGAAAAAGTACGGGAAGAATTTCCGATTTTAAATCAGGAAATAAATGGTAAACCACTGGTTTATTTAGATAATGCTGCTACTTCACAAAAACCTCTAGCAGTTATTAATGCTTGGCAAGAATATTACCTGAAATATAATTCTAATGTGCATCGTGGTATTCATACCTTAAGCTCAAAAGCAACAGATGCTTATGAAGGAGCAAGAGATAAAGTAGCTGCCTTTGTCAATGCAGCATCTCGGAATGAAATTGTTTATACTCGAAATGCTAGTGAAGCAATTAATTTAGTCGCCTATTCTTGGGGTTTAAATAATCTCAAACCAGGAGATGAAATTATCCTCTCAGTTATGGAACATCATAGTAATTTTGTTCCCTGGCAAATGATTGCTCAAAAAACTGGAGCAGTTTTAAAATTCGTAGAACTAACCAATACTGGAGAATTTAATTTTGAACAATATAAAACTCTAGTTTCAGACAAAACAAAATTAGTAGCAGTTGCACATATTTCTAATGTTTTAGGCTGTCAAAACCCAGTGCAAGAAATCTGCACTATCGCTCATCAACATGGAGCCAAAGTATTAATAGATGCTTGTCAAAGTGTACCTCATATCGCAGTAGATGTACGGGAAATAGATTGTGATTGGTTAGTAGCTTCCGGCCATAAAATGTGCGCCCCTACTGGTATTGGTTTTCTCTATGGAAAATTAGAATTATTAGATAAAATGCCTCCATTCTTAGGAGGAGGCGAAATGATTTCCGAGGTATTTTTTGACCATTCCACCTATGCAGAATTACCCCATAAATTTGAAGCAGGAACGCCAGCTATTGGAGAAGCGATCGCCCTTGGTGCAGCAGTAGATTATCTGACAAATATAGGTATGGAAAAAATCCATAATTATGAAGCAGAATTAACTACTTATTTATTTGAAAGATTGAATCAAATTCCGGAAGTTACTATTTATGGGCCTCAACCAAATGAGAAAGGTGAAAGTAGGGCAGCATTAGTATCTTTTACCGTAGAAAGTCTTCATCCCAACGATCTATCAACAATGTTAGATGAAGCAGGTGTAGCAATTCGTTCCGGTCATCATTGCGCCCAACCTTTACATAAATATTTGAATATTTCATCCACAGCTAGAGCAAGTTTATCTTTTTATAATACTCGTGATGATATTGATGCTTTTATTGTTGCTTTGAAAGAAACAATAGAGTTTTTTGGTAATATTATGGGATAAGAGAGGAGTCAGGAGTCAGGAGTCAGAAGTCAGGAGGAAAGAAAGAAGTAAGAGGAGGAAAAGGAGAAAGATACAGTAGGTTGGGTTAAGCGTAAGCGCAACCCAACAAATACCTAAACCAAACCTACATTAACAGTTATTTTTCACTCTTAAATTTATGGTTATGGATAGCTCTTAGAAGTTAAAAATGCGAAATATTATGACCGGAGCATAGTTGATTATATTTCTTTGTTTAAGCAGAAATAATGTAAGTTATGCTAATGTCCTATGTGTTGAATTTTGTTCCTCAACCCAACCTACAAAAGTGAATATAGAATTAAATCATAATTGTAAGAAACCCTTCTGCTTTCTGCCTTCCTTCCACTAAAGTGTAAATATTCAAGCAGACATGATATGAGAGACTGGAATCTAAATAAACTTATAGTTATTAACTTAATTGTTTTGAATATTGCGATTATTTGTCTAGCGGTGGCGTTAATTTTTTCACCTAATAAAACTTTGGCAACTTCCATTGCTAAAACTACACCTAAAATAGAACAAAAAATTGAGGCGATCGATTCAGAAAAGTTAAGTCAAGGTAGAGGTAGAAAATATGAATATAAGGTTGAATATCAATTTGGTTTTCCTCAAAGTAATGAAGAAAGAGACCGCTATATAGAAGCTTTAAACGATGCGGGTAAAGATGGATGGGAATTAAGTCAAACTGATGTGGTTTTTAATCCTTCTAGTGGGCGAGGATTATATATTCTGATATTTAAAAAAGATAAATAGTTGAAGAAGGAAGAAGGAAGAAGGAAGGGATGATTATTTATAAGTTATATCAAGTCTCATTAATTAGCAATAATAAAAATCTTTTCTCTGATAAATTTATCCCTTTTCCCTGTTCCCTAAAGCAATAAAACCTTGTAATTCATCAACTCGATAACTACTGTAATTAATCCTATTTTTGGGGTGAACCTCAATATTTGCAAAAATACTTTTTTCCTATATATTCCCTATTCCCTGTTTCCTGTTCCCTGTTCCCTAAAAGCGATAAATTTTTGGCTTTATTCAAAATTGAGATTCACCCTATTTTTGGGCTGTCACTTCAATAATTTCTGTATCCATAATCATCTTACTGTTACTGACTAAATCTTCGTGTTTATTCGTATTTAGGGTAACAGTTATTTTATTGCTGCCTGGGTCTAAATTTCCCAGATAATACCAATTGCTATAAATTCTAGTAATTTTTTTGTCATTGATATATAAATGAGCATGACCTTCATTAGGATTACTACTTTGATTTACTGTTTCCGGGGCAAACTTAAAGTTAGTTAGCTTCAACTCTAAATTCCATCCTTTCATAGTATCCTTATAAGCAACTAAATCAACTTCAGGAACTGGTTTATCTGCTGGAATTTCTATTTTTTTATGACTATGACCCATACCCCCATGAGACTCATCAGCAATTAGATTGTTACCAGAAGAATGAACTGTTTTAGCAATTCCTAATCCCGCAGTTACAATTAGTATGATTGATGTGAGTTTTAATAATTGTTTCATCCTTGTTTTTCCTTTATTTTATAATTTTTAATTTTTTTATAATGGGTAAGGGTAGTTAAAATGTCAAAAGACAAGCCGTCATACTTGAAAATTTAGAACGTAGGAAATAGTTTAAACACAAATTATATTATGTCCGTTTTGATAGTTAGTTAGGTTGAAAGTTTGAGATAGCGATCGTTATTTCATTAAAAAGGGGATTTCAACCCCTCCTAAAATTAAACGACAACCTAGAAGTTGGGGGTTTAAACCCAAGTTTTCAGCACGCTAAAAGCTGAGTGCTGTTTGCAGAGCATTCCGGTACGGAAAATGCTGATAGCTAGTTAAAAGGAGGTAAGCATTCAGCTATTAGCACTAAGCAGTCAGCAATTAGTAATGAGTAATTACTTCTAAGGTTTAGGAAGGGGAATTTGCCAGTAACTTTTATTCTTTCTCAATTTTAAAGGTTGCTTTTATCTTCCTCAAAATTAATAGCTGATAGCTAATAGCTGACGGCTGAATGCTTACAAAAGGAGATAATAAATTGAATAATATTAACACACTCAAAGCCATAGAATTATTTTCTGGAATTGGTGGATTTTGTTTAGGAATGAAAGCTGCAAATATTGAAACTATTTGGGCTAATGATATTAACGAACTTTGCTGTCAGGTTTATCAAAGTAATTTTGGTAGTGACTCAATAGTATTAGGTGATATTAATAAAATTCAGATATCAAACATTCCCGAACATGATATTTTAACTGCTGGTTTTCCCTGTCAACCATTTAGTCAAGCTGGCAAAAAAATGGGAATTAGAGATAAAGTTAGAGGAACACTTTTTGAGCGGATTATTGAAATTATTCAAGCCAAACAACCACAATATTTTTTATTAGAAAATGTCAAAAGAATATTAACAATGGAAAAGGGGTCTCATTTCCGAATAATTTTAAATGCTCTAGCTGCATTAGATTATTTTATTGAATGGCGAATCATTAACCCAAGAAATTTTGGTATCCCCCAAAATAGAGACAGAATTTTTATTTTTGGCACAAGAGTAAAATCAACACAAAAAATACTCGATCTAGAAAAATTTTCTGTATTTTTAACAGAGAACGACATTGACAGCTTACCCTGGCATAAAAATAGCGAAATAGAAACATCTATGCAGCCTATTCTTCATGGTAATAGGAAAAATAATCACTGGGGTATTGCGTATAAAAATAAATTTTATAGTCAATCTTTACCTTTAATGTCTGACATCAAACCCCAAAAAAAACTCAAAGATATTCTGCAACTTGAGTCAGACATAAATACACAATTTGATTTTACTTCTGAAACTCTTGAAAGAATCAAACAGAGCAAAATTGTTAATAGATATTGCAACGGTGTTGAAATATTATATAACCAGGGTGGAGGAGCGCGTCTTGGCTACACTATATTTGGTATTAATGGAGTTACTTCCACATTAACGGCCTCTACTTCTAGACATTATGAAAGATATCAAGTTGGTGATAAATTTCGTCGCTTAACTAATGTAGAATATGCTCGCTTAATGGGATTTCCTGATAATTGGTGTCGGGTTGCTAAAATTTATCACCAATATGCTTTATATGGTAATTCAGTTGTGCCAGATTGTGTAAAATGGATATGTCAAAGAATAGGCAAACAAAACTTTAAATTTAACCATCGGACTTGGCAACAATTAACATTATTTAGTTAATTCAATACTAATAAATATATGAAAGAACTGACACTATCATTATTTAAAACTGAGGCAGCAATTTTTGTTAGAGAGTTAACTGCTAGACCAATTTTTGATTTGTACGGTATTACTGATGGTAAAGCAATAGGAACTTATGTAGAACAAGCATTCAATAAATATTTAATATCCAAATATTTATATACTCCAGGGAGTGCAGCTAGTGGGATAGATTTTCCAGAATTAGAAGTAGATTTGAAGGTAACTTCTATTCGACAACCACAATCATCTTGTCCGTTTAGAGATGCTAGTCAAAAGGTTTATGGATTAGGCTATCATCTACTTGTCTTTGTGTATGAAAAAATAGATAATCAAGAATTACGAGCAGCAAGTTTAAATTTTAAAAGCGCGATATTTGTAGCCAAAGAAAAAACAGGAGATTATCAAACAACACGGGGTTTAATAGAAATTATCAGTCGTAATGGTAATCAAGATGATGTAATAGGATTTTTAGAAGATCGTAACCTTCCTTTAGATGAAATAGGAAGGGAAATTTTGGCTGAAAGAATAATAAAAGAACCTCCACAACAGGGTTATATTACTATCTCTAATGCTTTGCAGTGGAGATTACAATATAGAAGAATTATTGAACAAGCAGAAATTGGAAACATAGCTGGAGTGGAAAATATTCTGGTTTAAAATATCTATCAAATATAGCAGAAGGAAGAAGGAAGAAGGAAGAAGGAAGAAGGAAGAAGGAAGAAGAAAAAATATTGCTTTGTCTGAATTTTAGGCTTTTAATATGTCCTAACCTTTCCTTCGACTGCTATAACAGGTCATTTCAGTTATCAGTTATCAGTTAGCCTCCTTCGGAGGAACTGCGGACTTCAGTAACTCTGCAATAAGGAGGCAAGAAAATACGGAATTATCTTTTTTTTATCCCCAATGATACCCGCTCTAAAAGCACATCATTAAATAAACTCAAGATTATCAATTTGAAAATATCTAGAAAGATGCAAAAATGAAAATATCTAAATAGGATTTGCTGATTTTTTCCAAGCAAGTCATAAACATAGGAAAATCTCCACAAAAATTATTCAATTATTGCTAAATAAAAAGCAATAAAATACAAAAACTTGCCAAATAAAAAGACTTGTGCATTAATAACTAAGATATCCCGAATAAATACATGACCTATGCTAGAAATTAGTGACTTATTTGATGAAAACCTTTATCTAAATGTTAACCCCGAAATTGCAGAAGCAGTAAACAATGGCATCGTACAAAGCGGCTTTGACCACTTTATTCGCTTCGGTCAATTTGAAGGGCGAGACCCCAGTATTTTTTTTGATACTAACTTTTATTTAACCAATAATCCAGATGTTGCTGCCTTAGTTCAACAAAACTCAATCACTCCCATTCAACATTTTATTCAAGTCGGTCAATTTGAAAATCTCGATCCTAATTCTCAATTTAATACCGATATTTATCTCCAAGAAAATCCAGATGTTGCTGATGCAGTTCAACAAAACTTATTAACTACCATCGAACATTTCGTTAATTTTGGCATTGCTGAAAATAGATTATTTTCCCAAAATTTTATCGGCACAATATTTGATGTAGTTGTTACAAGTGCAGCTAATAATGGTAATGATGCAGCCATTCGTTTTGATGGTTTAACTGGTCGATTAATTGGTGAATTTCCTAATGGTGGAGGATTAACCGACCCCAGAGATATTGTACAAGAAATTGATGGGTCTAATACTGTTTTAATTAATGGTGGAAATGACAATGTTTTACGCTTCGATGCCACTACAGGAAACTTCATTGAAACATTTACTGAATTTCCCGAATTAAATGGTGGAGGTGCCGTTTTTGGACCAGATAATAATTATTATGTAGGGGCGCGATCGCTAGGTTCAATTGTACGTTTCAACGGTCAAACTGGAGATTTTATTGATGAGTTTATTCCCTCAGAATTAGTAGATTTTCCCAGAGGTTTTGTATTTGGTTCCGATGGCAATTTTTACTTAGGAAATGGTGCCGACCCAGCAACAGGTGGTGGCGGTGGAACAGTCATTCAATATGATGGTCTTACGGGTCAAGTATTGAATCCTAATTTTGTCAATGACCCTGAATTAAGTCCCCTAGATGTGATTAATGGTCTGGATGGCAATATCTATGTCAGCAGTGAATTTCCTTTTGGTCAGGATGATTCGGTAGCTAGTGTTCGCGTGTATGATGTTGAGACAGGAGCGTTGTTAGATGTACTTGATGCTGGTTTAGATGCAGAGGAAGTGCCAATATTGGATGCCCCAAGAGGGTTAGGTTTTGGACCAGATGGTAATCTCTATGCTAGTAGCACTGGTACTGGTAGTGTGGTTCGTTTTGATGGTGCAACAGGTGACTTTATAGATGTGTTTATTGAGTTTCCTCAGTTGAATGGTCAAGCATTAAATTTCGTTCCTGCGGAAAATTAAGCCATCTAATTAGTTATGATACAGTAGGTTGGGTTGCGCTCCCGCTTAACCCAACAAATACCAAGTTGGACTTATACAAAGAAATTATATCAAATCCGGTAGCATTGGTGTAATTAGATAAAGAATGTGGAGACCCACCCCTAACCCCTCCCAAGAGGCGAATCTGGGGAGATCAAATCCCAGGAGGAGAATGTGGGGAGATCAAGAAAGATTTGGCAATGGCGCTTGTGATGTAACATTTTTTTATACCTAATTAACCAGATTTGATATTAGACTTGTCGCTTTATAACTTAAAAAATCCCCAAAAACTTTGTTCTGTAAGGATTGTAGCTATTGGCAACCAAAAAATCTGGGAATTATTGCTCTGTCTAGGTTGGAACGATTTTTTCCCTCTATTTAGCGACAACTCTATTATATATAGTCAGGAAAAACTATGCGGACATAATCTAAGTTTTGCTAATGTCTTATCTATTAGACGTCTCCAGAAAAGAGGGAATAGGGAATAGGGAATAGAGAATAGGGAACAGGGAACCCACCCCTAACCCCTCCCAGGAGGGGAGTAATTGATAATTTATGGATAAGAATTGATTTTATTTTTGATTTTGGAGATGTCTATTGGGTTTTGTTATTCAACCCAACCTACATTAATGATATTAACTGTTATTTTTCACGATTAAATTTATGGTTATGGATGAGGGAGTAATTAAATATAATTGTCATTGGGTTAAAGAGGAACCTGTGACAAGCGATAGCATTACTGATTTAATGAAAAAGCGAGATTTTATGTACTCGTTAGGATTAATTGGTGCTTATGAAAATGGCATTGGTTTTGGTAATGTTAGTCAGAGAATAAATGACTCAAATCAGTTTATTATTACTGGCACTCAAACCGCCCATTTAGAAACTTTAGGACCGGAATTTTACACGGTAGTTACTGATTTTAATATTGAGGAAAATAGCCTAACTTGTTGCGGACCTGTTAAAGCTTCTTCTGAATCTTTAACTCATGCTGCTATCTATTATTATCAACCAGAAATTATGGGTATTATTCATATTCATAATTCTCAGCTTTGGCAAGGACTTATGTATAAAGTTCCTACTTCTAATCAAAAAGTACCTTATGGTACTCCACAAATGGCAAAAGAAATATTTCGTTTGTTTGATGAGGAGAAGTTAGGAGTAGAAAAAATATTAGTAATGGCAGGTCACGAAGATGGGATAATTTCTTTTGGGAAAGATTTAGATGAAGCTGCTAATATTTTGTTGAATTTTGATCGGACATCTCTAGAAAAGAGGGAGTAGAGCAGTAGGGAAGTTGCATACAACGTCCGAGAACGGGAAGTAAACATAAGAATAATTAACAATAACTGGGGTGCTAAATTTAATCTCGCCCTGCTCCCCTACTCCCCACCCTCTTTAATCTAATTACACCGATGCTACCGGATTTGATATAACTCCTGAGTCCTAAGTCCTGAGTCCTGACTCCTGACTCCTAAAGACTTATCCATACCCACTATGTTGACGAATCTCTGGAGGATGAAAAGCAAGTACAATTCTATGCTTCGGTACTCCAGCACCAACAAGTTCATCCGTAGTACCATCTTCAATACCATCGTAGTGAATCCAAATTTTATCATTGCGGATTTCAGCATGGACAATAGTACCATATACACGGCGACTATCCTCCCATCCTTCATGGACTAACAGAAAATGGTTGCGATCGCTACTAATGATCGTGTATGTTTTCACATCACCATAGCAGTAAGGAAGATCGGCGTAGTATTGCAAAATTGGCGTTGCTGATTTGAGGTATGAAATTCAACTAGTGGTAAATTTTCAGCCAAAACAATACTGCAAATTATACCTATTTCTTCCTAATTTAATCACCGAAAAACTTGTTTCTACCTACTCTGCTGACTCGGTCCTCCTGACTCAGTCCTCGGTCTTCCTGTGAAATCATACATTTATTCAGCAACGCCGCAAAATTTTTATGAGTGTTTCACGCCATTTTTCCAGGTCTAAGAGTTGATTTGTGGTTTCCATTGAATAATTTCCTCAATCTTGGCATCAAAAACAAACAGACGAAAACCAGGTTCTTCTAATAAAAGTTGTCCAACTTCCTCCTTAAAAAAGGTTTCAAAAATATTGCGCTTGACTGCTAAATATATTTGACGTAATGGGTCTTGTTTCTTGAGAATTCTACTATATAAAAAGAATTGCCCCCATGCTTTTTCAGGCGTTGCTTAAATGTAATGATAATTAGACATCTACTCCATCCATAGGGAGTAGGGAGTAGGCAGCTTTGCTGTAGGGAAGCCACCCCTAACCCCGACCGTGGAGGGGAAAGAATTGATAATTTCTTTGGGATATAGATATTGATTTTTGATTCTTGGAGATGTCTATGAGCTGAAGGTAAAATTGAAAAACTGATGTTTTGCGCCCAAAGTTAATCTCAAAATCATTATAGCGCTGTGCGCAGGCAACAGCTCATCTGGCAACAGGCAGCAGGGGGAATAAAAAACCGATAATATAAGACTTTTAGCTCTTGGACACCTCTTGTAATTTGTAAATATGCCAGCGCACATTGCTATACCACTCAGCAACGCCCTTTTTCAAGTTCATTAACTAATTCCTGTTCCCTGCTATACGAACAATATAAACTTGACAAAATGAATCAATATCAAATATAGTTAAAGACGCTCAAAACTATAGAGTAAAAGGAGTAAAATATGAGTGGTGGAAAAAGCCTCCAACCGACAAAATATGCCGAACATCGGTATAAGATCAGTACACCAATTGATTTTGATGTGGCAGTGAACTACGGTGGTGCATTAATGGCGATCGCTGGAGCAGATGGCGAATTAGCAGAAAAAGAATTCCAGTGGTATATTGATGAACAAGAACTTTTGTTCGTAGACTCTACGGAGTACATTGAAACGCTACGCAAATTCGATTGGAAAAATGCTAGCATTGAGGATATGTTGAGTGGTATCAAGTACGATTTTCCTCTGAATTTTCGCCGTTCCATGTTATACCAAGCGATTAAGATGAGTCGAGCTGATGGAGTTTACCAAGAAAAAGAAAAAGCTGCTGTGGCTAAAGCAGCAGAAATTTTAGGAATTGACCGTAGCATGGTTATTAGCATTGAGTCATTAGCTGAAATGGAAGAAGCGACCGAGCGACTGCGACTTGCTTTATTTGAAACGGAAGTTTAATTCTTCTTTAAACCTGTTTATAGAGGATTTTGATATGTCGATCTTATGGGTAAGTATATCAAAATCCTCAATTGTGTTTTAGAGTTAGTCTAACTGCATTCATAGTTTGACGGCAGATAATATCGATCATTTTTTCATATTGCGATTACATTCAAGATTGCTCTCAAGAATATCTATATAGAATGAGTATAGCGCTACGCGCAAGTCAAAAGTCAGAGGTAGTTCTGCATAGTAATGGTAATATATTCAAATAGGTTAATAAAGTTAAGTTTGTGGAGATCAATTGTCCTGAGTGCCAGTCTACTAAAATCATTAAATATGGACATACCCACGATGGTAAACCTCGTTTCCGTTGTACTCATTGTGGGCGACAGTTTGTAGAAAATCCTAGCCGAGGATCTATGGATGAAGCAACAAGAATCATGATTGATCAAATGTTGCTCTTATAGAACCCTGATGGTATCTTTTTTTTCAATAATCAGGCGATCGCCAATCTCTTAAGCAGCAGTCTCACAAAAC
Source organism: Okeania sp. SIO2F5 (assembly GCF_010692685.1). Taxonomy (NCBI): domain Bacteria; kingdom Bacillati; phylum Cyanobacteriota; class Cyanophyceae; order Oscillatoriales; family Microcoleaceae; genus Okeania; species Okeania sp. SIO2F5. The sequence continues at coordinate 41,473 of NZ_JAAHGU010000057.1, forward strand.
AAAGATTGACCTTGGCTGTGGCATTTTCTAAGGTTCTTTTCCTGCGGAATGCTGCGCAAACAAAATTTTTGGCCAAGCTTTTGC